>CAMWQF010000369.1 GCA_947176285.1 uncultured Porphyromonadaceae bacterium | reverse complement strand
ATTTTCTATGGTTGTTCTGTATGATTCCTTATGAAAATTTAGCTCAATTATTTCTCTGATCTTTCTATAATACTTGTTATTATAAGATTGAAGGTTACCCCTACCATCCACCATTTTATTAGGGACAAATAACTGTATCTCAGAGGATGGCTGGGGTTTAGTTAACAATCCATTATAAAACGGAGTGCTCCAACGTTCCCTTTCATTTACTTCTTTCTCTGTCGCAATCCATCTACCATCACATTTTACCATGAATTCTCGGATACCGATCCATTCCGGATGGTCATCACGGCCGTCAATAAGAGAAAGCATGTGAGCATTCGTGAAGGTTGCTTGAGGATTTTCTTCCCTTAATTTGAGATATGAGAAAACAATCTCAAGAGCTAAACATAGTTTCTCTCCTGATGTTGTCAGAAAATCATAAAGACTATGAGCTGTGAAACTCATTTTACCCTCACCAATATACTGGAAAAGTCGCTTGGCAATTTTGACTTGCAGATAAGGAGGTAGCCATGGAAAAATCTCTGTCATGGCTGCTCTATTTGATGTTGTCTGTAAGTGTATCGCCCATAATAGAACGCCCAAGCGACAATTATCGGATGTCGAAGCTTTAAGATTTTTGATTCTATTTGAAAACTCGGTCACCCATTCTCGATACTCATAATAATCAGTACTATCAGGTTTATTGGCTGCTAATAATTCCACTAACCAAATAGCCAATGGAATATTCTCCCTCGTAATCTCCATCACCTTCAAACGAGACGCAATAGCTTCAAAGAAATCTAAGTTTGGATCGGAGAATATTTTTTTCTTACGTTGGTCCTTGAAAGATGGTACAGAATACCACCTTTCAGAAACTGTGGAAGCACTATCAATAGACAAATCGTTTACGACTTGGGATAATACGCTTGGAGAAAGTTTTGAAATTATCCCCTTGTAATAAAGTGTTATAATATCTGTTGATGAGAGGTTGAAGATATAGTTATCCCAATTTGATCTCAATTCATCGGTAATACAAAGTTTCTTGAGCTTTTCAAGAAAGGATATATTATCCTCTTTGGGAGATGACCATACATTGTATTCCTCTATAGGCGTGCCATCAAACGGAGTATCCAAATCCGGACCAATGATTTGAAGAGCTCTTGACGCAAGTTCCTTCTTAATTGGGCGTGGAATATTATCTAAACCATACGAATTTGCAATATACGTACTTATTTCTTTGAAGTTCCACTTTGAAATAACAGATGATATTCTTTGAGTTGCAGTATCCTTGTCAATCCAAGAGTAATCCGAGATGGAAGCATAGCTTATTAAGTCGACAGATGTACTTGTTAAAATCTTATCTCTACAATATTTCTTAAACGATTCAATGTCTGTGGTTCTTAATAAGTTATGAGCGGAGGCGAATTTTTTCTCAAAATATTTTTCAAACTCATACCGAGATGAAGTATCGACACTCATGTTAACCGATTCCGTTAAGTAGTTTATCACTGCTTCGGATATTTCTGTTAACACGTTATTGACAATCTCATTAAAATCCTTTCGGATATTAGTCAGAAATTTTGATAGATCGGGATAGGATTTAGATTCTATGAAACTTGTAATCTTTTTCTCAATCAGAGGTATGATTACCGGTCGTAAAATGTTATTGTTATCAATCGATTTGAAAACCTCGATGAGATTATCAAGTTTTGACGTAGAATCATATCTTGACGGATCAAATTCTTCAACTAACTCGTTGAATCGATTTATCTTTACCTGCCGTTTACAAAGTGAAATCTCTTCATCAAAGTTCTTCGAAGTATATGGGAGATATTCATGGATAGACTGCTCCATCCTTGTTTTACTCGTTATTCCATACCCTATGGTTGGTAATAATGTCTTTGTTATATTCTCATCTATGACCGATAGTATATGCTGATTAACAGCAACTTCAATTTTACCCTTTAAGAGGGGCAATAAATCTTTCGGAATGAATCGTTTAGAATAATCCAAATCCTTAAGTTTTGAAGTATCTGAAATATCCACCGAGAGACCGTCAATCCATTGCGTTATTATTGATGGCTCTTGGACATACAAAACGACGGGAGGGATTGTATTCAATAATTCAATCCATTCTTCTCTTTTAAGTAAAGAAAATATTTCATTCCATGCATTACGATTTTCGTTATCATAGTCTTTGGTGAAGATATAACGTTTATCCTCGGGAAGTTCCGTCTTGTATTTCTTTACAAGGTGGAGTATTTTATCGCATACCTCTTTCGGAGAACAACCTGTACTTGTCTCAATCTGCCGTTTGAGTAAAGGTAGCAACTGGGGTCGCTTAACACCCAAATGGTTAAACATATTGATTCGCTGTTCTTTCAGCTGAACGCACTCATAATCACCATAGTAGGACGATGCCAGCTCCAGATCTTCTTCCGATTTGGAACTATAATTGCGAACATTGATTGCACGTCGTTTCCCATGACTTTGTGCTTCCCATTGGAATACAACTAAACGTCTATCAGACTTTGCAGACTCCTCAAGAAATGAAGACGAATCAACATAGAAATCTTGTTCATAGACAGGCGAGTTCATACCGCAATTATTCGAGGCTATGAAACCAAAACCCTTGTTGGAGTCATAGAATTTTATAACTCCTATATAATGTCGTTCAGGGAAAGGATTGTCATGAATCTTCTTCATAGTTTCTTTAAGAGAATTCATGATATTTCCTTTCCTCTGTAAATTATTATAATCTTTATTCTCCATCTTACGCCCTATGCAGCGGTTATTGATTTGTGAAGGAGGGTGACGAACTCTGCAATTTTCGGGATATTGCCTCCTTGTTGATTTGAGTATCATCAAGCATCTTCATAAAGAAGAGATACGTCATCTGTTCAAGAAGGGTTATGGAATTTGTGATACCTCCTGTCCAGAAGGCATCACAAATCTGATCTATCTGAGTCTTTATCTGTCCTGTTATCATGCGTCAGAATTTCGAGTTTTTGAGGGTCCAAAATTTTACGGCATTCAGTTCTTCGTCTGGATTATCCTTTACAAAATTATCATACCATAAAATGAAATCACATAATCCCATTGCAAGTG
>CAMWQF010000368.1 GCA_947176285.1 uncultured Porphyromonadaceae bacterium | reverse complement strand
ATTTTAAAGAAATCAGCCGCGGTATTAGCTCCTATATAAAAGCTATCCAAACAGATTTAAAATATTATAATGTCACAGAATACAATTGCAAAACCTCGTGTGAACTTCGCTACTGTGAAGAATCCTTATCCGTTTCCGGATTTTCTTGAGGTGCAGCTGAAATCTTTCAGAGATTTCCTTCAGCTTGACACTCCGCCCGAGGACAGGAAGAACGAGGGACTCTACAAAGTGTTTGCTGAGAACTTCCCGATAGCAGATACACGCAACAATTTCGTACTCGAGTTTCTCGACTATTACATTGATCCGCCACGATATACTATAGCTGAGTGCTTTGAGAGAGGCTTGACCTACAGCGTTCCCTTGAAAGCGAAACTCAAACTTTATTGCACCGATCCGGACCACGAGGATTTCGATACAAGTATTCAGGACGTATATCTTGGCCCGATTCCTTATATGACGGACCAAGGAACTTTTATCATTAATGGTGCTGAGCGCGTTGTGGTCTCACAGCTTCACCGTTCGCCGGGCGTTTTCTTTGGTCAGAGCATGCATGCCAATGGCACTAAGCTTTACTCTGCTCGTATCATTCCTTTCAGAGGAAGTTGGATTGAATTTGCCACTGACATAAACAATGTCATGTATGCATACATCGACCGAAAGAAAAAGCTTCCTGTGACTACTCTTCTCCGTGCTATCGGTCTTGAAAGCGATAAGGATATTCTTCAGGTCTTCAACTTGGCAGAGGAAGTCAAAGTCACCAAGTCTAACCTTGAGAAAGTGATCGGAAGAAAACTTGCCGGACAAGTGCTTAAGTCATGGATTGAAGACCTTAGCAGCTATGAAATCGGCGAAGTCATGACCATTGAGCGTAACGAAGTGGTTCTTGATCGTGGAACAGAGATCACTGAAGATAACCTCCAGGCTATCCTTGACTCAGGAGTCAAGACCATCATGCTTGAAAAGGAAGACGCCAATGCCTCTGACTATAGCATCATTTTCAATACTCTCTCAAAAGATAACTCAAAATCGGAGATTGAGGCTATACAGTATATCTATCGGCAGCTGCGCAATGCCGAGCCGCCAGACGATGCGTCTGCACGCGAAGTGATCCAAAATCTTTTCTTCAGCGAAAAGCGCTACGACCTCGGGGAAGTAGGGCGCTATAGGATCAACAAGAAACTTGAACTCTCCACTCCAATGGATGTAAGAGTGCTTACGCGCGAGGACATCGTGGAGATCATCAAGTATTTGATAGAGTTGATCAATAATAAGAGCGTCGTAGACGATATCGACCACTTGTCTAACCGTCGTGTGCGCACTGTAGGCGAGCAGCTCTACAATCAGTTTAACATCGGTCTGGCACGTATGAGCCGTACTATCCGCGAGCGTATGAATGTGCGCGACAACGAAGTGTTTACTCCTACTGACCTCATAAATGCAAAGACTATTTCAGGTGTGATCAACACTTTCTTTGGTACTGATGCCTTGTCTCAGTTCATGGATCAGACAAACCCACTTGCGGAAATTACTCACAAGCGTCGTCTGTCTGCCCTTGGTCCCGGCGGTCTGAGCCGTGAGCGTGCAGGTTTTGAGGTTCGTGACGTACACTATACCCACTACGGTCGCCTTTGCCCAATCGAGACTCCGGAAGGTCCGAATATCGGTCTTATATCTTCTTTGTGTGTCTACGCCAAGATCAACAATCTCGGATTTATTGAGACTCCTTATAGGAAAGTGACCGACAGTGTTGTAGACCTGAAGAATGACGAAGTAGTCTACTTGACTGCAGAAATGGAAGAGGGTCTCAATATCGCTCAGGGTAACGCCCCTCTCAACGACGACGGAAGCTTTATCCGCGATAAAGTAAAGGCTCGTCAAGACGCCGACTTCCCGATTGTTCCTCCAAAAGATATCCAGCTTATGGATGTCGCTCCGATTCAGATTGCATCTATCGCTGCGTCTCTTATCCCATTCTTGGAGCATGACGACGCTAACCGTGCTCTCATGGGATCTAACATGATGCGTCAGGCTGTGCCTTTGATGCGTAGTGAAGCTCCTATCGTCGGTACAGGTATTGAAGGTCAGCTTATCCGTGACTCCCGCACTCAGATAATGGCGGAAGGCAAAGGCACAATCGAATATGTCGATGCCACCACCATAAAGATCAACTATGACAGGACAGAAGACGAAGAATTCGTAGAGTTCGAACCTTCGTTGAAAGAGTATAAGATTCCTAAGTTCCGCCGTACCAACCAGGGTACTACTATCGACCTTCGTCCAATCTGCGAAGTGGGTCAAAAGGTAGAAAAGGGTGATATCCTGACCGAGGGATACTCAACAGAGAAAGGTGAGCTTGCATTGGGTCGCAACCTTAAGGTGGCATTCATGCCATGGAAAGGCTACAACTATGAGGACGCAATTGTGCTCAATGAGCGAATGGTAAAAGAAGATATCCTTACCTCTGTCCATGTAGACGAGTATACTCTCGAAGTGCGCGAGACTAAGCGCGGTATGGAAGAACTTACCTCCGATATCCCAAATGTCAGCGAAGATGCTACTAAGGATCTTGACGACCGTGGTATCATCCGTGTAGGAGCTTACGTTGTCCCCGGCGACATTATGATTGGTAAGATCACTCCTAAGGGTGAAAGCGATCCGACTCCGGAAGAGAAGTTGCTTCGTGCTATATTTGGCGACAAAGCTGGAGAAGTGAAGGATGCCTCATTGAAAGCAAGCCCGTCATTGAAAGGGGTGGTAATAGGCACCAACCTTTTCTCAAAAGCAGTGAAGACCAAGACTTCCAGAAAAGCTGCAGCTGAGCAGACTGAAGCTCTTGACAGAGAATACAGCATAAAACTCAACGACCTGAAGCAGATCATGATAGGCAAGATGGAGAAACTCCTGAATGGTCAGGTATCGGCAGGCGTCAAGGATTTCCTCGGCGACGAGATCATCCAGAAGGGTCAGAAATTCAACGGTGTCAATTGGGCTGACTTCAAATATGAGACTGTCAATCTCAGCAACTGGACCGATGATGAGCGTATCAATGGTATGGTGATGAAACTTGTGACCAACTATGTGCGCAAGTACAAGGA
>CAMWQF010000367.1 GCA_947176285.1 uncultured Porphyromonadaceae bacterium | reverse complement strand
GACCAAAGCAAAAGTTACTTTTTGCCGAAGTCTGGCGCACGCGGAGCGTGCTTCCTTACGTTCACCCACCAAGTCAAAAGCCCGGAGGGCTTTAAATCTTGTTAACCCCGAGCGAAAGCTCGGGGTATTCCATATCCATCCGATTCCTAGACCCCGGAGGGGTCTAAACCACCAAATCCCCCACTAATCCTAAGGAAAAATACAAATATATATGCAAAAGATACAAATAGAAAAGGAGATTCCATATTTTTTTTATAATTTTACAATCTAATTTTTGTGTAAAAGCTAATACTATCATGAAAATTCTAAAATCTCTAATATTTGGCACTGCGCTAATGGCTTCAGCCATTAGTCTAAATGCGCAAGACCCCAATTTCCACATATATCTTTGCCTTGGGCAATCAAATATGGAAGGAAATGCATCCATCGAGCCACTTGACCGTCAGAATGTCCCTGAACGGTTTCAGATGATGGCTGCAGTTGACTTCAACAATCCTCAGCGCACGAAAGGGGAGTGGAGCGTGGCAGTTCCTCCATTGGTAAGGGAATATACAGGTTTGACTCCGATGGATTATTTTGGCAGAACGATGGTGGATAATCTTCCGGAAGATGTTAAGGTCGGTGTTGTGGCTGTAGCAATCGGCGGATGCAAGATTGAACATCTTGACAAGGATTTCAATCCCGAAACCTTAGCAAGTGAAGCCGATTGGTTTAAGAATTTCATGAAGGCTTACGACAATGCTCCTTATGCTCGTTTGGTGGAGTGTGCTAAAAAAGCACAGCAAGATGGAGTGATCAAGGGGATTCTCCTTCATCAAGGAGAGTCAAATACCGGAGATCCTCAATGGTGGAATAAGGTAAAGAAAGTCTACGACGATCTCCTTGCCGATCTCAATCTGGAATCCAATTCAATTCCACTTTTTGCCGGTGAAGTGGTTACTTCCGAAATGGGAGGCGTGTGTGGCTCAATGAATGCCATTATCAGCAATGTCCCGGATGATTTCAAGATGGCTCATTGTGTGTCTGCGGCAGATCTTCCCCAAAAGGGAGACGGTCTTCATTTCACTGCACATGCCTATCGTGTGCTTGGTAGCCGCTACGCTTCAGAAATGCTCAAGACAATGGGCATCAACGACCCCGTTCTTAACTATACCGAAGAATCATCATTTGTGCCAAATCCCCAACCTTCAGAAGGTGATTTCGTATTTGATTTAAAGACGTTTAATCCCAGTATATTTGCTGAAGGGTCTTTTGATCAAGAATCCGGAGTGTTCAAAGGGGGAGAATGGGGATTCGGCGGATGGGCATATGAAGAACCCATTGACCTATCTGGATATAAATATATTGTAGCGGAACTTAGCGAACCGGATGTAGATCATGTGATGTTTCGCGTGGCAGATTCTCAAAACTATGAGGATATTCCATATGCTTCCGCTTTCAATGGAGGCAGACTCATTGTCGCAGAACTTGATGGAATGATGAAAAATCTTCCTACCGGAATAGTCCCGCTCAATACCGGCAATGTATATAGGGTCGGATTTTGGGGATTTGGCAAAAATCCAATAGCAATCAAGCAAGTATTTGCCACCAACACCAATCCCTACAACACCCTCCAAAAATAACCAATCCACAATCAGACTAATTGGCCCAATTAGACTAATTAGACTAATCCCCTCCCAGAAAAAAACAAAAAAAATAAAAAAAAACTAACCCAAAATGGAACCAGTATCAACCGGAAAAAACCTCGAATCAAAAGGCTTTTACAAAGTCTCCATGCTGAAATGCATTGGATTCGGCTCAGGCGACCTTGCCCAGAACCTGATCTATCAGACCATCAGCATGTATCTTCTGTTCTTTTACACCAACGTCTATGGTCTTGATCCTGCTGTAGCCGCTGTAATGTTTCTTATTGTAAGAATTATTGACGTAATATGGGACCCATTGGTGGGTACTTTCGTCGACAAACATGATCCCAAGACAGGTAAATATCGTACATATTTGATTTTTGGCGGTATCCCCTTGACCGGTTTCGCAATCCTTTGCTTCTGGAACGGATTCTCAGGCTCTCTCCTATATGCCTATATCACCTATGTGGGACTCTCTATGTGCTATACTCTTGTAAATGTCCCGTATGGTGCTCTTAATGCTTCGCTCACCCGCGACACTGCTGAAATTACTAAATTGACTTCAGTGCGTATGTTTATGGCAAACGTAGGTGGTCTTGCTGTGGGCATGGGTATTCCAATTGTTCTTAAGATGTTCGATCCCACAGAGAGGGAAGATATGTCTACCAACGACTCTGCTTGGCTAGCCACTATGACTATCTATGGTCTTATAGGTCTTGCTCTGCTGTTCTTCTGCTTCTTCCAATGTAAGGAAAGGGTAGTGATGGATAAATCGGAAACTGAAAATGTGAAGGTTTCTGACCTTTGGATGGAATTTGTGCATAATCGTCCCCTTCGTGTCCTTGCATTCTTCTTCATCACAGCCTTTGCTATGATGGCAATAGGAAATGCAGCCGGAGCATACTATATCAACTACAATATGCACGGCAACGCTGCTGATCTTTCTATTTTCATGGGACTAGGCTCAATTCCTGCATTTATTTTCATGCCTATGATTCCGGCTATCAAGAAACTGGTAGGAAAGAGGGGTATGTTCAATATATTCCTTGTGACTGCTATTGTCGGTATGACTATGCTTTATATCGTCTCTGTAGTGCCGTTCCTCAAGCACATGTGGCTCGTATACATTGCACAGTTCATTAAGTCTACCGGCGTCATTGTTGCCACCGGATATATGTGGGCTCTCGTGCCTGAAGTTATTTCCTATGGCGAATACACTCATGGTCGCCGCATCTCGGGCATTGTCAACGCTCTAACCGGTATTTTCTACAAAGCCGGTATGGCTCTTGGTGGTGTAGTGCCGGGTCTGGTGCTCTCTTTTGTAGGTTTCAATAGCGAGGCTCTTGAACAGACTGTTTTCGCTCAGCAAGGTATTCTCTGGCTCGTGGCAATTATCCCTGCTATCCTGCTCATCCTCGCGATGTTCATCATCTCCCGCTATGAACTCGACGACCAGCGCATTGACGAAATCAACCGCGAGATCGAAGCCCGCCACAACCAATAACACTCAACGTAA
>CAMWQF010000366.1 GCA_947176285.1 uncultured Porphyromonadaceae bacterium | reverse complement strand
ACATATGCCATGAGAAGACAATTATTTCCCACTACAGTCTTCCCCTTTGAGGCTGTGCCACGATGCACTGTGACACATTCGCGCAATACGGTTCCATCGCCTACATAGGCATATGTTTCCTCTCCGCGAAACTTAAGATCTTGTGGTATGGCAGCAACTGTAACCCCTGGAAAGATCTTGACACCATCGCCTATTCTTGCTCCGGGATATATATTTACATTGCAATCAATTTCACAGTTGTCGCCTATGACAACATCTTCATGGATTGTCGTAAAGTTGCCGATCTTTACATTCTTTCCGATTTTGGCATCGGGATGGATGCAATTCATTTGTAGCATATCACTTGTTCTTGATTATTTGAGCCATGAATTCAGCCTCACATACAATTTTTTCTCCAACAAAAGCGTATCCTTTCACGACAGCACACCCCCTGCGGATTTCTGTAGCCAATGAGACGTTCAGAAGCAAAGTGTTGCCGGGGACAACTTTCTGACGGAATTTAACATTGTCTATCTTCAGGAAGTAAGTGGAATATTTTTCCGGATCTTCAAGGAAGTTTAGCACTAATACACCGGCAGCCTGCGCCATTGCCTCTACCTGAAGCACTCCCGGCATCACCGGCTCTTGTGGGAAGTGTCCTTGGAAGAATGGTTCATTGACTGTAACGTTCTTCACTGCTACACAATGTTTGCGGTCGAGTTCAATTACCTTGTCAATGAGCAAGAACGGATAACGATGAGGAAGAAGTTTCTTTATTCCATTAACGTCTATGAGTGGAGCGACATTTGGATTATACACAGGACTCTGGATCTCAGTATGCTTTACTTCTTTCCTAAGCAGGCGGGCAAACTTATTGTTGACCGTATGTCCCGGACGAATTGCTACAACCCTACCCTTAAGAGGACGTCCTATTAGAGCGATGTCTCCTATCACGTCGATAAGTTTATGACGAGCCGGCTCGTTGTCCCATTGCAATGGTTTAGGATTGATATAGCCAAGTTTATCCACTGTCATATGCTCAACCTGAACGGCATCGCAAATTTCATTGATTTTTTCTTGCGACACTGGCTGATCATATATCACTATGCTGTTTTGAAGATCACCTCCCTTGATAAGTCCATGTTGCAGAAGAGCCTCTATCTCACGAACAAATACGAATGTGCGGGCACTACCCACTTCCTGACGGAAGTCTGCAAGGTCATCAAGCACGGCAAACTGGTTGGGGAGTATCGGAGAGTTATATTCCACCATAACTTCTACGCTGAATCCTTCATCAGGATAGATTGTTATGGTTGCCCCATTCTCATCTTTATATTGAATCTTCTCCTTAATTATATAGTAGTCTTTGTCTGCATTGAGTTCAGAAAGACCAACTTCTTCAATTTTTTCAGCGTATACTGTCGCGCTTCCATCAAGAATCGGAAGTTCCGGACCATCCACCTCTACAAGGCAATTATCTACTCCATACGCATAAAGCGCTGCCATTGCATGCTCAATTGTGCTGACCCTTACGTCTCCTTTTCCAATGACAGTGCCCCTGGTAGTATCGACAACATTCTCTGCAAGTGCATCAATTACAGGTTGGCCTTCAAGATCAATTCTTTTGAATTTGATACCGAAATTTGCTGGAGCCGGATTGAAAACAGCTGTCAGATTCTTTCCTGAGTGAAGCCCTTTTCCCTCTACCCTTATCGGTGCGTTTAATGTGAGTTGATTCATATTATTTGATGATTATTATTTTCTATATAAATGAAGAATTGAACCACCTACTTCTTAGCGTTCAGTTCCTTAAAAAGTTCATTAAGCCTATTTATATACACCACATTTCGTGCAAATTTACGTGCATCTACAGCAGGATAACCCATCAGACGCTGTCCATCTCCAACATTACCGGGGATGCCCGACTGCGCTCCAATTTCATTATGATTTCCGACAGAAATGTGACCGGCAAATCCCACTTGCCCCCCTATCATGTTGCAATCACCTATTTTTGTACTTCCGGCTATCCCCGTCTGTGCGGCAAACACATTGTCTTTTCCTATCTCAACATTGTGAGCCACCATAATCAAGTTGTCAAGTTTTGTGCCTTTTCCTACACGTGTGCATCCAAATGTAGCACGATCCACTGTGGTATTAGCACCTATCTCTACATCATCCTCAATTACGACAATTCCGGTCTGCGGCAATTTGTCATATCCTCCTTGTGGATTCGGAGCAAAGCCAAAACCGTCACCTCCAATCACAACACCGCTATGCAGGATGCAGTTATTGCCTATTTGACATCCGGCATATACCTTGACTCCTGAATAGAGGATGCAATTTTCACCTATAGAAGCGCCATCACCTATAAAACATTGAGGATAAATCTGGCTTCCTTTGCCTATGACCGCGCCTTCTCCTATATATGCAAATGCTCCTACATATGCATCTTCCGGGATTTCAACTCCGGGAGCAATAAAACATGGTTGCTGTATACCCTTCTTTTTAGGCAATGAGGCTTGGATTGCGCGCAATATTTCAGCAAGTGTCGCATATGGATCGTCAACTCTAATAAGAGTCACAGAATTTGGATTGGGATGGTCGAACTCTTTAGAAACTAAGACAGCCGACGCTTTGGTCGACTCAATAAAATGCGCGTATTTAGGATTTGCTATAAATGTCAGTTGCCCTTTATCGGCTTCTTCGATTTTTGCAAATCCGGACAATACAATATCAGAGTCGCCATCTACAACTCCATGAATGAGGGAGGCAAGTGCCCCGATGGTCATTTCCATAAAAATTTCAGACGAGGAGAATCTTTAATGAAAATAATTATCTTCTATTTGAAGAGGGTTATTGAAATATTTTGCAAATATCGTAAAAAAATCTGACATAACAATAATTTATGATAAAAAATTTCATGTTTAGACTGTTTTTGATTTTTTTTTAAAGATTCTTTGAAATAGTTTTCATCATTTAAAAAATAATTGTTAATTTTGCACGTAATTGTATACGCCCCTAAATTTGAAGGGATGTACGCACAAAGCAAATAAAAACAACTAACCAATAAATCAAAAAAACACAATGGAAATTTCCCACATCGAACACATCGGCATTGCCGTTCCTAACCTCGAAGAAGCAATCAAATACTACGAAAATGTGCTTGGACTCAAGTGCTACAAGCAGGAAGT
>CAMWQF010000365.1 GCA_947176285.1 uncultured Porphyromonadaceae bacterium | reverse complement strand
AAGTCATGCTGTCGCATTTCCTAAGTTGACCGCTGCCTTTGGCGATATTTACAATAATAAATTCAATGAATTACATAAAGTGTCGCTTAGGTTTCAAGATCAACTCAGACGCATGGCTTCAGAAGGGGCTTCCTCCATTCAGATTCACGATAGATTAAAGGCTGCAAGCACATACTTTTTAAAGGAACTTAGTCCTATCTTCCAGTTTCTAAAAGACATTCCTTCAGAAATTGACAACAAGGAGGCTCTTAAAAAATATATCAATTCCTTGGCATTAGTAGAGTATGAGGCAAAACTCAAGGATGCACTATTTAATGCGACCCTTGAAAAGAAACTATCTCCTATTGAATTTCTAAAAATAAAGAAAGACATCGCACTTTCTGACACTACATGGGTAAAAACTCCATCAAAAGGCAAAACCCCTCAATTCAATACAGATGTCGACAATCCTGAACTCTACGAAAGACTTGTAGAATGGAGGCGGGAAAAGGCTAAGGAAGAGGGTGTGGCAGCATTCATGGTTTTAGGCAACAAAACTTTGGTAATCCTTGCCAACGAAGCACCACAAGATGAAGAAGACCTCCTTTCCATCCCGGGCATAGGCAAAAAGAAAAAGGTCGACTACGGTGCCGACCTTCTCAATATTATAAAGTCTTTCAATTCAAAATAGTAAGCATCAATATCATTTAGAATTTATCATTGCTCATCGGTAAATTACCAATAAATTGCTCATTGATAATTGATCATTTATCATTGGGAATAAGGTGAACATCCAACTGCGGATAAGGGAAGTGTACTCCTTTTTTCGGAAGTTCGGCATACATTCTCTGAGAGATGTCAAAGAAAAGTCCCCAATAGTCTGCACTCTTTGTCCATGCCCTAACTGTCAATATGACAGCGCTATCTCCCAATTCCTTCAAGCCTACGAAAACAGGCTGAGCCGGATTGTTCTTTTCTACTCTTTCGTCGGAATCAAGAATCTCCTTTATAGCATTTGCTGCATTTTCATAGTCATCACCATACTGAATTGACACTGTCCAGTCAACTCTGCGCATAGGTTGGATAGAATAGTTATTGATGCTTCCAGATGATAGTGCCCCGTTAGGAATGAGGATCGTCTTGTTGTCTGGTGTTGTAATTACAGTGTGAAACATCTGCATCGCTTTGACCGTGCCTGCAAAACTCTGAGCCTCAATATAATCTCCTACTCTGTAAGGCTTTAATATAAGAATTAAGACTCCTCCTGCAAAATTCTGTAGTGTGCCGCTGAGAGCCATACCGATAGCAACGCCGGCGGAAGCGAATAGAGCAAGAAAGGAACTTGTCTCAATACCCAAAATACCAATAATAGTCACAACAAGTATGAAATACAGAAGTATTTGGGTAAAGTTAAGCACGAATGTTGAAAGCGAAAGATCCACTTCTTTTTTCTCAAAAATGTTTGAGAGTATTTTATTGATTTTCCGTATTAGGAATCTTCCTATATAAAAAACGGCTATAGCAATAAGAACTTTAAATGTGAAGTTCACAAGTGTGTTGGCGATTTTTGACATTGCATCCTGAAAGGATATTGTCTTGAGCATTTCTATTGCTCTTGCGATTGCTCCTGTATTTTCTGCAGTGAGTATCATATGTATTTTCGAATTAAGATAGGTTTATAGATAGAATTATTGGTTGTTCAATTATTATTACGCTTAAACTATAGAAGTTGTTTAAACATCTTCATAAGAAAGGTTGAAAAAAGGGATTGAGAAATCAATCCCTTTTTTCTTGATCATCGTTTTTTTTCTTGCTGCTCCTACCATGCCGTTTCAACGACTCTGATATGATCCATTGGATCTGTCCGTTGACCGACCGAAATTCCTGGGCAGCCCATTTCTCCACCTGCTCCATCATCTCCGGATCAAGCCTCAGCAGAAATCCCTTGTTAGCCTGCTTCCCCATAGGCACTCCAATAATTCATACTCAATACTTTATACTCAATACTTTATACTCAATATTTTATACTCAATACTTTATACTCAATACTCAATACTTTATACTTTATACTTTATAATTAATACTTTATACTTTTATCAATAGAAGTGCAGTAGTGCAATTCTATTGATAAAGCGTTCCGGTATTCAGCACAGGCTGTGCCGGCTCATCTGCGCACAGCACAACTAGAAGATTGCTTACCATAGTGGCTTTGCGTTCTTCGTCAAGTTTCACTATCTGTTCCTGATTCAACTGGTCAAGAGCCATCTTTACCATGCTGACGGCACCCTCAACAATCTTCTCTCTTGCTGCTATTATTGCTGATGCCTGCTGACGGCGAAGCATTACTGCTGCAATTTCAGGTGCATAAGCAAGATAGTTTAGGCGAGCTTCAACTACTTCTATACCAGCCATAGCAAGGCGTTCATTGAGTTTTGTCTCAAGTTGCTCGTTGATTTCATGGCCATCACTGCGCAATGTAATTTCATCATGTTTTCCACCCTCTTCGTCATAGGCATATTTGCCGGCTACCTCACGAAGAGCAGCATCGCTTTGAATTGCCACAAATGCATTGAGAGCCTTGGCTACTGAATCTCCTTGAAGAGCCTGCGCATTTTTAGAATCATTAGAAACGTTAAGCAAATTAATATCACCGGCATCTACATCAAACACTGCACGATAAGTATCCTTTACTTTCCATACAAGTACAAGGCCAATCATGACAGGGTTTCCTATCTTATCGTTAACTTTAATTGGAGCGACGTCCATATTGCGTATACGCAGTGACACCTTTTTCTTTGTCATAAAAGGATTGGTCCAATAAAAGCCGGTATTTCTGAATGTTCCTCTATATTTGCCAAAGAAGATCATCACAACTGACTGATTGGGCTGCAATACGAAAAATCCACACAATAGGATTATTAATCCGACGACTCCTACACCCGCTATTATTCCTGCAATCCAATACAATTCCTCCGGTAGCACAATAAAGGATGCAACTATAATCACCGGTATCATCAATACCAAGAATAGCATCCCAAATCCATTCAAGGTCTTTCCCTCAAAGGAAATTTCTTTGTTCTCATTCATAATAAAATATATTTAATAAATTATTGTTAATATTTATCTTAAATCAAGGCACATGATATTATTTTAATATCATTATGATGCAAATTTATATAAAATAATTATTATACAC
>CAMWQF010000364.1 GCA_947176285.1 uncultured Porphyromonadaceae bacterium | reverse complement strand
AATGTAAAAATAGCCCACCGTAAGTTCCTCGGATAGCCTGAATCTCAGGATTTTTCATTAACTTTGCAGTCTAAAACGCTGCAAAGTATGAAACTTAAAGATATAGCAGATTATGTTACAGAGAAAATCAGTAGCGACGCTATTGATTTGGATTCTTATATTACTACTGATTCATTGTTGCAGAATAAGGCCGGACGTGACAAAGCAGTAAACATGCCACCTCAAACGTGTATGCTTACACGATATAAAATTGGAGACATACTTGTTTCGAATATTCGCCCTTATTTGAAGAAAGTCTGGATGGCTGATATAGACGGGGGATGTAATGCCGATGTACTGGTTTTTAGAGCGAAATCAAATCATTCGGCTAATTTTCTGTATGCAGTTTTGCTTCAAGACGCTTTTTACTCTTATGCAATGAGGGGGGCGAAAGGTAGTAAAATGCCACGTGGCGATAAGGATCAAATTATGAGATATGAAATACCTATGCTTTCATCAACAGAAGAAAGCATAGGCAACTTTATTGTAGATATAAATGCTAAAATTGCGCTTAATCGTGAGATAAATCGCAATTTAGAGGCGATGGCGCGTAAGCTCTACGACTACTGGTTCGTGCAGTTCGACTTCCCCGACGAGAATGGCCGACCATACAAGTCTTCCGGAGGCAAGATGGTCTGGAATGAGAAGTTAAAGCGCGAAATCCCTAAAGAATGGGAAGTTGTCAATCTTTTCGATGCTATCGATGTTCAATATGGTTTCCCGTTCTCAACCGAGTTATTTGTTGATGAGATTACGGACATTCCAGTTGTGCGTATCAGAGACATTCTGAACGGAACAGTTTCTGCATATTCTACCGAAGATACTGATCCAAAATATAGACTTGCAAAAGGTGACGTGCTTATTGGTATGGACGGTAATTTCCATATGAATCTATGGTGTGATGACGAAGCGTATCTTAATCAGCGAAGTGTTAGATTTCGTCAAATTGATGCGAGCCCAATTAGTGCATTACAGGTAATGTTTGAGGTCGCTCCATATATTAAAGCTAAGGAGCAAAATGCAAAAGGTTCAACTGTTGGACATCTGTCAGATAAAGATTTAAGGGGACTATGGATTATGAAGCCATCTGTACACAACTTATTCTCACCAGCTACAACTCTAAAGCAAATCTCAAATTTAATAGTAGAAAACCGAGTAGAAATACATAATCTAACACGACAACGTGACGAGCTTCTTCCGCTACTGATGAACGGTCAGGTATCGGTCATGCCGTCAGAGATAAATTGCGATTTATACACTATCAATATCATTAGTATATTAGGCCTACTAGTTATCATTCAAATGTTTTCGATCTACATTGTCTTTAATGAGATAGACCGAAACAGGAATCCTCATTAGTTTTAGATTCCTTACACAACGCAAAAGACTAATACGCGAGAAGATTGGTAGAGAATCCGACTTCATATCCCGTCTTTTATTTGAAATGATTCCATACGTAACATGATAGCTGTCCCTATTAATACGCGTTCTCAAATATTCGCTACCAACTAATTCTTTTAATTTATCTTTCGCATCCGTGTTTTGCATTAAAAGAATAACAGAGTTCACGCCTTGATTAAATAAGTGACTCAGCATAGAAGAACGTGTAGAAATTTTATTATGCATCAATTCTACATGTTCCCCTTTCAACGCAATTAAATCGCATGGCTCCACAGTTTTTTGTCCATGAGGTGCTATGGATTTCGTATCCAAACAGCAAACTTCTAATTCTTCAGCAGCTACATTTGAGACTTCTTCGTTATATTCCCCTTCTAATCTTTGATTGCATTCACATAGGATATTATGTTGGTCAATAAAAACAGGATCCAGTTCTTCTTTAAGTTTGGCCATAAAGTCTGAACTTATCTCATACCATGATCCTTCGCATAGATGATAGCTCTTCCCATTGAGTATGCAATCAAATAACAGAGATTTGTATATTGAATAAGACCGTAATGGATGATCATTTTCATCAAACACATTCAAAGTATGCTTATTGAACAATGTTATATCCTCCACTTCTATACCACGATCATTGAGATAGTTTCGATAATTACCAATGAAAACATCATCGTATTCTTCAGACATACGAGATGCACCACGGTACTTTACTTTGAAATTGGTCGAGTAGTCAACAATCTCAGGAATAGCTAGGGTCAGATTGGGAGAACAATTCCTATATTCTTCAAGCAACTTCGCTTCAAGAGAACTAATTAAATCCGGATCTTTAATAGGTGTAATATTTTGTAAGTCAGGGAATGAAATCTCATAATCACTTAGAGAATATATGTCAAATAATCTTGAACATAAATTGACTAATTCATTAGGCTCGCACGCAGTAGCAAATTTCAAACTATTTGAGCCAGTTGCATTTCGAATCAAATCGGAATATTCTTCTTTTACAGAACCAGTAAGTCTTTTAACGATTGATTCATCTTTGTTAAAATCAAAATACGTCAAATTAGAGGCATTAGGAATTTGAATTCGTTGTCTCTTTGCTGTTTCCGGTACAAGCAACTCTGTCGATTTGATTTTTTCAGGATCCAGACTATTCAATGTCGTCCTGATTCCGAAATCATACTCGTAGGATTTTTCCTTCAAATTATGATAACTAGACCCAAAAGTCACGGCAAACCATCTATCATTGACAGGAAGGAATACTATAGCACTTACAGATGATTGCCTTAATTCTTGATTAATTCCCCAATAAGATTTCCACCAAGGTGGTGTAACCTGACTTTGTCCATAGTACATTACGCCGCCATTTGGAATATTGGTTCCTTCTTCATCAAGACGGATAAGTCTATGATCCTCTTTTAACGCGTTTTCAGCATTGAATCCTTGCTTCAAAAGGTATACGGAAAAGTTTCTGCTTTTTGCCATGTGAGAAAATTATTATCGGGAATACACTTATAGTAATAGCAAAAAATGTGCCAACTCCATGCTAACAATTATGTTTTTCTAAACGTATTTATCAATAGAGAAATCCATAGAAATAATTGAGGTACGGCTTGCCAATGAGTCTGTGTGGCTTACTGCCGACCAGATGGCGGAGCTGTTTCAACGCAACAAATCAACCATTTCAAGGCATATAAAAAATGTGCTTGGAAGTGGTGAGTTACAGCGCAATTCAGTTGTTGCAGAAAATGCAACAACTGCTGCC
>CAMWQF010000363.1 GCA_947176285.1 uncultured Porphyromonadaceae bacterium | reverse complement strand
CAGTCAAAATGGAAACAATGAAAGAATTCTTAGACGACCAGGCGTATCTTATCAATCGCCCTGAATTCATTGCAGACGATCCTGTTCAATTCCCCAGAAGATTTGAGAAGTTGCAAGACATAGAAATAGTCTCTCTCTTAGCATCTCATATAGCCTGGGGAAAGCGCACGATGATATGCAGGGATGCCGAGCGTTTGTTGGCTCTAATGGGGCATGATCCATATAATTATGTGATGGATGAAGGTTATCTTGATCTTGATCCATCACAAAACATACATCGCACTTTCTTCGCACGCGACCTTCAGCATTTATTGACAGGACTTCGAGAGATATATCGCCGTTATGATAGCCTTGATGCGTTCAGTGCGGCTGTAAATGCAGCCGACGACCCGGCACCGGCATGGAAATTGGTAGAAGAAATGCAAAAGATCATTACTGATGCCAATGGGGGAGAAATTTCAAAAAGAGGATTGCCCAACAATCTTAAGCAAACAGCGCTCAAGCGTGTGAATATGGCTCTAAGGTGGCTCGTACGCGACGATGGTATTGTAGATATGGGAGTGTGGAAATCAATTCCCAAGTCAAAACTCTACATCCCGCTTGATGTGCATGTTGGAAACACTGCACGCGACCTTGGTTTGCTCACACGAAAACAAGACGACCGCAAAGCAGTCGAAGAATTGACCGAGGTGTTGCGGCAATATCGTCCCGACGATCCTGCCTACTATGATTATGCTCTCTTCGGCATTGGAGTCAATGGCAAAAAGTTGAGAGTTGAAAGTTGACTTATTCGTGGCGCAAGGCTCGAGCCTCCTTCAGATAGTTTGACTTATGTCATGCATGAAAACGGGCGATCTTACCTGAAAAAGCCAACGTAACTACATGTCTTTCAAACTCCCATGAACTGAGAAGCATCTCCATCTCCCCATCAGATGTTGAGATAACTCCTTTCCCATATTTTTCAGGAGTCGCCGAATGCATATCCGATGCTATCCCGGGCAAAGACAAAATTCGGTAATCCTCTTTCCAGTCAGGAGCCAATCCCATATCTGCCTTGTAGAGGGCTTCCTTGCATGTCCATGCCAGAATATATTGCTTAATATCATGTTCTGTGGCTTTTTCTATATCGGTGATTTCTGGAAGAAGCCTCTTTTCTGATTCTGACAAGAATTTATCCCTGATCTTTAATACTTGAGCTCTGTCGTCTTTTTCAAGGTCTATACCAATGGCTGTGCGGGGATTGACCGAAGAAAGATCGATGTCCGGAGTCTTAGGGAGGGATGCCACAACAAGACAGTGTGATGTATGGGACACTGAAATACGCTGAGGAATACCGTCAAGTATCGGCACGCCATTGTCAAGGTGCGCTATCGACCGATAATCCCCTTCTGCTTCTGAGAATATCTGCATGGCAAAAAGTTTCCAAACCTTTGCCGATTTCTCCTCAGCCCCATAAATCTCCTCGATGGCTATCCCGCAGGGAGCCACCTCCCTCTCATACATAAAATCGCCCATAATCTTTATTTAATGCCTAATTCTGCGCAAAGCATATTTCCCAATTCCCAATTCTCAATTCCCAATTACCTTCGACACTCTAATCTTAGTGATCCGGTGTTTCTCCATCTGCATGATGAGGAATCGGAATGGTCCGCGTTGCAGTGATTCCTTATTCTCCGGAAAATCACCCTTTATCTCAAGCATCAATCCGGCAAGCGTCTCTGCGTCCCCTATGTCGCCAAGTTCTTCTTCTTCCGTATCTGTCACTCGGCAGAAGTCACTGATAGGAATCTTTGCGTCAAACACATAAGTGTCCGGTGAAATTTTCCTGTAAAGATTCTGGCTTTCATCATATTCATCATCGATTTCCCCTACTATTTCTTCGATCACATCTTCAAGAGTAACTATTCCCTGCGTGTCACCGTATTCATCAATTACGATTGCCATATGAATTTTCTTGGTGCGGAAATCCTCAAGCAGATCATCGAGTGAACGTGACTCCGGCACGAAATATGCATCTCTGATTAATGCTTGCCAACGGAATTTGTCATCCTGTGTCCCGATATAAGGAAGAAGGTCTTTGGAATATAGTATACCCTTAATGGTATCTTGCGTACGGTCATAGACCGGTATGCGGCTATAACCTGATTTTACGATCACATCAAACACTTCCTTAAAGTCTGCATGATATTCAATGTCTGTGACATCTACACGAGATATCATGATCTCGCTGGCTCCCTTATCGCCAAAAGAGAGGATTCCCTCGAGCATTTCCTTGTCTTTCCCTTCCTTAAGATCAGAAATCTCAAGCGCTTTTTCAAGCTCATCGGTGGTTAGGTTCTCCTGTTTCTTTGCCACTACCTTGTTGATTATGGAAGAAGACTTCACAAGCAAAGCAGAGAGAGGTGAGAACAGTGAAGAAAAAATGCCGATTCCGGAGGCTGCCATCAATGCCCATTTCAAGCTGCGTCCACGCGCTACGAGTTTTGGAAAAATCTCCCCGAAAAGGAGCAACAGGAAGGTCAATAATACAGTTTGAAGGAGAAACCCTACAATTGCTGAGTGGAAAACTACAACCTGATTGATTGCAAATGTGAGAAGCACAACCATTGTAATATTTACAAGGTTGTTGGCAATCAAAATTGTAGCTAAAAGTTTCTCGGGATTTTTGATTAATTTTAGAGCCTTTCGGGCATTTGGGGTGTCCTCTTCCTCAAGTTCTTCTATTTGAGCCTGAGAAAGCCCGAAATAGGATATTTCGCTTCCTGAAACGAATGCCGATAGGCATAAGCAGATAAGTGCGATTAGCACTATGATGCCCCATGATGTCCAATCTGAAGGAGCATGGAAGGATATTGCTGTTGATGCAAGCTGGCTCAAGGCCAGCAATGGACTGTGTGCAGGTAAAGGGTCTGTATCCAATGTTCTGTAATAGTTGGTTATGACTGCAAAATTACAACATTTTATGCTATCCACCAAATATCCACCAAAAATTCTTATATTTCAATATACATATTCTCTGCCTTCCCTACCTCTCCACACTCTATCTTTATGATAGAACATAGCCTGGAGGGCAATAACCTTGTTAACCCCGAGCGAAAGCTCGGGGAATGGCCAATATTCTCCCATCCTCTACCCCGGAGGGTAGCACTCTGATTGCGTGAATTAAAAAAACGGCATCCATTTTCACAAATGAATGCCGCTCAGTGCTTTCCATAA
>CAMWQF010000362.1 GCA_947176285.1 uncultured Porphyromonadaceae bacterium | reverse complement strand
ACATGATTAAGGGATTTGCACTGAATGATGACCTGCTGAAAAATGCCGGACATGGGAATTATTTCGATGAGCTGCTTGCGAGAATACGCGACATACGCAGTTCGGAAAAGGTTTTCTATCGTAAGGTTCTTGAAATATACGCCCTCAGTATCGACTATGACCCTCGCACTGAAACAACCCAACAGTTCTTCAAGACAGTGCAGAACAAGATGCACTTTGCCGCTCACGGACGCACTGCCGCCGAAGTGATTTACGACAGAGCGAATGCCGAAAACGACTTTATGGGTCTGACTACATGGCGCGGTGCATTACCGACCAAACAAGAGGCTGAGATTGCGAAGAACTATCTTTCGGAGGACGAAGTTGATATGCTCAACCGCATTGTCAACCTCTATCTTGACTTTGCCGAACTACAGGCAAAGAGCCATGTGCCGATGTATATGAAAGACTGGATCAAGAAACTCGATGACTTCCTTACGCTGTCTGGAAAAGAATTGCTCACACATGCAGGAAGCATATCGGCAGAAGTGGCAAAGCTGAAAGCCGACACTGAGTATGAGAAATTCCGCGAACGCACCCAATATCAACTCTCCCCGGTCGAAATCCACTTCATCGAAGCCTTCGAAGCCGAGCAAAAGAAACTCCGAGGAAAGCAATAATGCAGAAAGCGCAGAAAATGCAACCCTAATATCGGTTGAGCTTTCTTCGTTCCTCTTCTAATCTTTTTCGCTCCATATCGGCAGCACTTACCTGTGATTCATCAGTAATAACATCATTCCCCAATTGATTGAGAGCCTGCTCACAATAATTCAGTTGCTCCTGTTTAATCCTGAGATCCCTTGACACATCAATTGTCGGGTACAATTGTTTTATAAATATTAACCATCTGTAGTCCGATTGTAATTTGTCTCGCATTGCATTAAGAGAGGATACTTTTGTGAGAGTATCCGCTGTAGAGACTGCATCAGCAAATTTCCTTATAGGGCTTTCTTTATCACAAGAAAGTCGTACACTTTTTATAAATTCAGAAAAATTATCCATATTAGTTACCTTATTGAAACCAAGGATCAACAAAAATAATAAAAGAAGTATCGTTACAAGTTCGCTAAATAATTTTTAATGATTTTTCCAAATCCACTGATACTTTAGGCTTAATTTCTTCTATATAAATCCACTTTATTATATCAAAAGGGATACCATATTGAGCAGCTAACCAATTTTGGAAGTTCTCCACCGTGTCTCTCCTCATGTACATACTGTTTGGAAGAGCATCAGCTCTATTTTCAGTCAGAATGGGTTGATCATTAACTAAAATATCTGATATACGATAGGTATCCATAAATAATTCCTTGAAATATTCTTCAGAGACATTCTTTCCAAATATTTTTATCTCAATAGTATCTAAATTAGGAGAAGGAATATATAACAACCTATTTGAATACGGGCGTAATTGATTATTGATAAATTCTATAGATTTAACGAATCTACCATCTCTGATTATTTTTGTTAACCAACATAAATCATCAGTTTTTAAATTATGCCCTCTGAATTGACCATTATTATCAAAATATATTTCGAATAGAATGCCATTCAAAACATGATTATTCCCTTCTAAATCATTATATCTTTTAATACTACTTATAGACTTCAAAAATTCCTCACATTTCCAAGCTCCTCCCAAGGCGGATTGTAATATATTACGACCTAATACAAAAGCTTGATCAGGAGTATAGTCTGTTCTATCCTTAAATGCCTCAAGAGTAGAATTTTGAGAATAATAATTGTGTGATTGGAATCCATCTAACAAATCCGCAATATTTGGATCCCCCCACTTAGAATCTGCTATTGCAGTGGCACTATAAGGATTTTCAGAATTTGGATACTGAACGTTTGGATTAAGTATAAGATTACCGATTAGTGAAGTATGCTCCCAACTTGTTTGATCTCCATTTGTCATATGATGAAGTGTTATTCTAACCTTCTTAAAGAAACGCTCTATTTCTATACCGGGTTCCTCAAGATGCTTTAAAAGAGCTGTTGTATAATTGCTATTTGGGGTTTCAACTTTTCCTTCGCCAGCCTTTTCACCCGGCGATGTCGAAAATGCAATTAAAGTTCCCTGAGGAGCTTTTATGGGAGCAATATTTGCCGTATCATTTCCTCTGGTTAACTCATTCTTTACTTCTCGACAAGCATCCACGATAAAGATATTAGCTTGACAAATCGGATGGAAGTCATCTATTAGTTTTTGTAGGATAATAGACGTTCTCTTAACTGTGTCTAAACGTCGAGTACCAATCTGACTATCTTTAGTAAGAAGTATGTTTTCTCCCTCTATTTCAATTCCATGCCCAGCAAAATAAAACAATCCCACTTCGGCATCTTTAAGAAGACTTTCATATTCCTCTTTTAATTCATCAAATTTGTATGCAGTTATGTCATATCCTGTGATAATTTTGAATCCGAATTTTTCTAATTTTTCTGCAACTGCCACAGCATCATTGACAGCTTTGTCTAGATTTTTAATTTCCTCTGCTTCATATTCATTTATACCAACTATAAAGGCAACGCGCACACTACTCAATTCCATTTTTTCATTAAGTTTGCTTATAGTTATATCAATTATCGTGCCAGAGCATATATTCTGTCAAGATGGCAGGAATAACCCATCAGATATTAATTATTTCCCAGTAGCCTCCGTTTTTGGGTCCCACATGACGAACTGTATTTTCCATCTTGGGAATCTCTCTTTCGATTGTTCGGGTCGTTACGCCGATTATTTCAGCCATTTCAGCCATACTGATTGTTGGGTTATCAGTAACTAGTTCCAATATTTTCTGCTGGCGGTCAGTTAATGTTTTACCGACATTTTTACCGACATTTTTACCGACATTTTTACCGACATCGCCATCTTTCGTCTTTCGCTGGATGGCGGATTTGAGGGGGAATGAGACGGTGGCTATGGTACGGTCGCTTTCGATAGTGGGGCGTGTGCCTGTCAGGGTTTCCCAGCTTGCGAGTTTGTTCATGCCATATCCGGCGTTCTCGGCGATGCCTACAAAACGGAAGAGTTTGGCGATGGTCGGGTTGCGGAGTTTGGAGTATATCTTTCCAAGTATGTCTTTGACGGGGAGCGGGAACGCTCCACCGTTCATAAACTCGATGTGGTCGGTATAGACGCGGATACAGGAGCGCAACGAATCAAAGTGATCGCAGTGCA
>CAMWQF010000361.1 GCA_947176285.1 uncultured Porphyromonadaceae bacterium | reverse complement strand
GGACATCAGCCGACAATCGGAGTCGGAGGCATCTACGATTAGAATCTTGTTCATAACTTAGGAGATCTAAAAGCAAGACGGCGTAGAGATAATTCTACCACGCCGTCCATATACTTAGTCATTAAATGTTGGATTATCAATCTTCTATTTAGTTAACATACTATATGTTGTCATCTTGATTTAGCGGGACATCTACTTCTTGATTTAAATTCCATTCTTTAATAGAAACGGCTGCTCCCAATTTATTATCAATAATTGGTTTACCTGGCGCTATTGCATCATCACTTGGATAATATCCTATCCCATTTGCAAAATCAACAGTTATAATATATTTTTTCCCTGCTTCTAAATTAAGAGATTTGCCTAGACCAAAAGCTGCATATGCAATTTCATTCCATGGTCCACCTGGTGCAAAAAATTCTATTTGTTTTTTTCTAAAGTCTGTTAAAGGTCTACCCTTAATTTTTAGATCATCTTTCGTAGGATATAGAAGATCTCCAGAAACTTTATCATAAACTCTAAGCATACAATACAAATTTACAACGTCGTTATCGGGTTGGTTATATGGATTATAAGAAACAGGCTCATAAAAAGCAGGTGCAATATAGGCGAATCCTTCTGTTCCTATAGTTTGTGGGATTGAACTTAACTCTGGCGATTTATTATTATACCAAGCGTGGTCGACAGAAATTTCCTTAGTAGGCGTACGATCAACGGTTGTAACATCTTCACCATCTTTTACAAATTTATAATAATATTCACTCCATGTGCGTGTAAAGCCTAAGACACCTCCATATAATTCAACTCTATACTTAGAACCGGTATTTTTAAATTGTAATTGAATTGCTGACAAAGCATGTTTAAAATACAAAGGAATACCAAAGCGCATATCATTTTGTTTCACTGTGGTCTTTGCTGTCAGTATATCACGCATATCTTGAATAGCAATATGTTGTTTAATATTCATCTGTAGTTCATTTTCATCAGTTGAACCTAAAGTAATAATATTCGTTTCTTTTTGAGAATTAGGATATATCCCTGTAGTTCCTACAGGAACATTAAACGCATAAAAGGTAACCTCATCTCCCCAGGTTGTGTTCCAATAGATATCCTTTTCAGGGCTGTAATATGCAGTTTCATCTTGGCGCTTGAACTCAATAATTCCAGAGCCATCCTCTGTATCAAAACACTTATGAGGGATACCGTCGGTGTCGTTATACCATCCATATACATAGATAGATGGGAGGTCTTCAGTAGTAACTACATCAGTACCACGACTCGCCACATCAAGGGTGAATTCGATTGTTGGACCGTGGCCTCTTATTGTCGCAACCTCAGTCACGACTTCATCTTGTGAACATGCTGTAAGCATCTCCAAGATAGCTATTAACATCAATGTCAGTGAAAATAAAAGTTTAGTTTTCATAAAAAAATTTACTAATGTGGTTTGTGGTTTAGTGTGGTTTAGTGTTGTTTAAATATTGAATCCATAACTCACTTATTGGCAGGAATATCGATATAGATTGTCTGCCAATCATCAATTATCAGGTCAAGCCCACCGTTGCCACTGTTCGATTGAGGTAGCTTGAGCGAATCCACTACTATATGACACTCCTCTACAGGCTGGCGGTGAACCTGATCTGTGATATCAACTTGTGAATATGCTTTCTGTCCATTGCTAAGTTCAAAGCACAAAGTCATGGAATGAACTTTATTGATATTAGGTGAACCACGACTTAAAGCACGTGTTTTGCCACAATGTCCAAGAGTAAAAAATTCTCCATAGAAGGTCCTCTGTGCAACTATTTCATCTTGTTTATCATTGTTTGTGTTACATGAATTTTTTTCTAAGTAGAAAATCAATCCACAATCGTCGTGATTTTCTGGAACGCCGTTGAATCCTATAGCCCGATGATTGCCATATAGAACACCATATATATTATTAACTCGATTACTATCTGCAAAATTTTTGATTTCTACTGAATAGCGGCAGAATGCCTCAGACATAGGAATTATAATATCCTCTCCAGTAACTTCGAGATCCTCTATCCATGAGGTCCACAAGTTCCCTGGAGTCTGGCAGATATTAGCAGTTGCACCTATCGTATCGTTATTGTATTGAGAAGTATTTTGAGGATTAAAGTCATCTTTACCTCGTAAGACAATATAAAAAGATTCAGAGTTTTGTGGGTTGACAACCTTAATATTGTCGCAGTCCGAATTAAAGGCAACTAAGGAATAATGTCCTTGGGGAACAAAGATCATTCCGCCCTCACGATTGGGGAAAGTCCGCCGTATGTAGTGTGCTCCAGATGCCGGTATGAGGTATAAATCCATGATTGCCGGATTTGCTTCTGGACACTTACTCCAATCGAACAAAATGTGTGCTAACACACGGGAATCATCCGTATGAAGGTCATGATCGAAACATAGATCCTGCTGGTGTTCACAAGACGATACGATTATCAATAAGGAAATGGGAATAACAGTCGTTAGACAGTGTAATTTCATCTTTCACCTCTTTTTTCCTATAAACCAAGACAATGTAATTCCTAATCTCGATGGTCCAAACCATTTACGCTGACGCATATAGCGGAACACGCTGTGACCATCAACCGGTTGATAGACCATATACCGTCCCGTAAGCCATCCCAAACCAAGTGATAGGTCAAGACGTAACCGGTCTGCAATTCTTACTGAATATCCATACTCGGCACCCACTCCCCATGAAGGATGGTCGGTAAACAAAGTTCCGGATCCTCCGCTGAGATATCCCCGCTGTCCCATGCGTACATCATAACGCAGGAGCTGCGAATAGATGCCAACGTGATGACCGGTAAAGATATCATTCCCAAAATATTTGCGAATAGAAAGTTCCGCACCTTGCACTCGCCAATACCTGACTTTTGAAGGTTTACTCCACCACGCATAATACCCATCAAGAGCAGCAGACCAACCATGGGATAAGGAAAATTCCAGACCAAGTGAAGGTATCGCCAATAGATCGTATGCGAGATTAGTCCGTAAGGCTAATCGCTTATATCTACAATTATTCTCTGAGGTGTTTGTAGCCGAAGAAACAATTTTTATTGGTTCTATCAAGAGGTTGGAGACTGTAATTAACTTAGGAATGTTAACGGTTCTATCAATTTTATCTTCATGATAAGTGTCTGTCTCGTATACCCATCTGCCGCTGCCGACGACTTAATAGGTGTAGATCTCGGTGGTCGCCG
>CAMWQF010000360.1 GCA_947176285.1 uncultured Porphyromonadaceae bacterium | reverse complement strand
CTTTTCATCGCCGCCATAGGATTCGGCTACGGCTTCTTCCATGAGCTGGATGAGAGCAGCCGACTTACAGAAACCGAGTGGCTCTACCGCTATGAGCGAGGGCTCAACCGTGACCTGAATGTAGTAATGCACCGAGAACGTCTTATGTTACACGGAACGCCACACGAAGTTGATAGTATGAGATCACTAATTCGCTTTAACGAGCAACGAGTCAAAGCAGATACAACTTTCATATATTATTATCCTTTAAATAACTGATGAAGCTAATTACCCCGACAAGAGTATAATTTCTTGCCGGGGTATTAATTTATCGAATAGTAACTTTACATTCCTGATTATAGTCTATCTGAAACAACCTCTCATCATGTAAGTAATCGATTTGTCTAAAATGAGGACAATTAATAGCATTAGATAGCATTGGGTATTGTTTTGTTCCTTTTGATTTGTACAATATGCACATCGAACGCATATAGTAATCATTCAATCTATAGAACTTACACATTGTGCAATATCTTATGCCTAATCCGGATTCTGATAATTTCCAAAAAGCAAAATCCCAACCAATTGGAGATTTTGATTCTATTCGGAATCGGGAATTTTCAATCTCCGCAGGATTTAAACTTAGACATTTTACGGATTCGTTATAATACTCAATTTCGTCAAAGTTAAAATAACCTTTTGAATCTATCCAGAATCGAAACTTATATGCTTGATGTAAGGTATCGGGGACTTCGCATGAATCTGCCTTAAAATTATAAAACCGAATTTTTCTATCTTGCTCTTTCCCCCAATGGTTAACATCTACGTCGTCTTCAATAATAGACGCACTGGAAACAATCTGTTCAATGTCCTCTTCAGATTCAATATGAATCTCAATGATACGATGGTTTGAATTTAGCTTTTCTTCGGTTGATTTGTGTGTGACGTATATTTCTATAAGAACAGGATGGGTATTTTTCGACTGATTAGATATCATTAAATCAGCCCTGAATTTATCAATTGCAACTTCTTCTTCGCAATGGTCATAATATTTCTTTAGATCAAACACCTTTGTAGAATTCCACGAGCAAGGTTGACTTGCTCCTAAAGGACATTCTACAATGGCACAGGTGGATTTTGGGTGAAATGATACGATAAACTGTTGTGATTTATTAAAACACTCGCATATACGTTTTTTTGCAACTTTATGTAGATATGTTTCATATGAACAATCTCCAAGACTACCCTTGTGAGCAAAATGCCACCGTCTTTTACTTCCTTGTCGAGGAATCATAGTTTTACCACAACAAGGACAATAATAATCATTTCCTTTTATTGCATTTATAACATTGACCAGATGCAAATCTTTATCCATTGAATAGGAATAATCCTGCTTTGCAACCATATCAAATGTCAACTAAATCAAGTTTTTTACCCAAAGAAGCGGCAATCTTTGATAATATATCAATACCCACAGAATATTTGCCGTTCTCAATTCTACTTAAATTAGCTGCATCTATACCAGCCAATTTTGCAAGATCTCGCGCTTCTATTCCTCTTTCCTCTCTAATCTGACGTATTCTATTGCCAATGCGAGTACGTTCACCTTGCCTGTCTCCTGAACTTATCCCCAAGAATGATATGCCATTCAGCATAGCATCTCTCCAGATATTGTTAATCATAAGCTCCTTGTCTGGAGAATAGTTCTTATCGAAAATCGCTTCTACAAGATGTAACTCATACTTACGCGTATCTTCACTTATATATTTGCCAATTTGACACAATACCTGAAATACTTCACCGTCTGGTGCAGTAACTTTAACGACTTTTGGGTCTAAAACTTCAGCTTGAGTTTTAAACTCCATAGACATAAATTTCTTAAGTTCTTTATTCATTATCATGTTTTGCCGCATTTAAAGTGTTGCCGCCACCTTTTTAAGTTTGATGGTGCAAAGTTAATAAAAACATTCCTAATTGGCAAATACGACAACTGCAATTTATAAATATCATCATTCACTCCTAATGTAGTTATTTTATTGATAGCATCTATTGCACTGAAACGCAATTTTTTGTAATTTTGCATATGAAATTTTATGTAATTATGAAGAAATTTTTCTTAATATTTATAACTATCATTCTATTGGCCTCCTGTGAAAACCGTGATGAAAAGATTCAAAATGCGGTATCACAAGAGCTAAAAGGGGTATTGTATGACTTTGAAAGTTATGAGCCAATTAAAACAAAAATTGACTCGGCTTTTTCCTCTCCGTACATTGATCCAGAAGTTAAAGCCCTAATGTATTCTATGACAAAACCGATGCAAGAATTAGAGAATGCTAAACAAGAATATAAAAACGCACTGTCTTCTGTTGCATTGTGGGATATGCCATATAGTTCTAGTTATAGCCGCCAACAAAGAAAGGATGCGATTGCTAAAAGAGACGCAGCTAAGCTCACAATAGAAAATAATCAAGCTCAACTAATATCAGTGATAAAAGCTCTTTACACTCGTATTAAAGAAGATGAAACAAGCGATGATAAATTTATTGGGTGGTTTGTAACGCAGCGTTACAGATGTAAAACCGGAGGTGGATACCCTTCGTTTGGTGATGATGTGTTTGTGTTTAATAAGGATATTACAGAATGTATATTTTATATGTCTTGCGAAGAGTATGATACTCTTAGGAATTTTGTAAATCAGTTATTGTCTATCCCAGAAGACGAGTTCTTAAAAAAAATTGAAGATGTAAACCTATTAGATAGTTTATAAATTCACACCCAGTGTATCAAGATAAATTATTAATATTCAAATTCGTTAATATATGAATCGTATTATTTTAAGTCTATTGCTTCTCTTGACATTTTCATACTCATCAGCGCAAACAGATTCAATAATCTCATTAAAGCAAGATTCTATAGCAGCGCAAACCTACGATTTGTTAAACGATCTGGTAACTTTGGAGATGAAGCAAGTATCATCCAATAGATATAAAATGTATCCTACGGAAAATCTGTATAATTTTCTGAAACTAGATACGCAGACTGGGCGTATTGAGCAAGTCCAGTGGTCTTTGGATGATGATAAGGAATTTTCCTCCATAATAAATAGAGAGGATTTATCTTGGTCAACACAGAGGAACTCATTTGAGTTATACCCTACAAAGAATATGTATCAATTTATATTGTTAGACAAAGCAACAGGACGAACTTGGCATGTACAATGGGGTTTATCAGATAAAAAACGGTGGATAAAAAGAATATATT
>CAMWQF010000359.1 GCA_947176285.1 uncultured Porphyromonadaceae bacterium | reverse complement strand
CCGATGTCAGTATCGCCAAGAATTATCTCAAGGAGAACGAGCTTGAAGATATGGGACGTCTTGTCAATGCAGTCCTCGATATGGCTGAGCGAATGGCGAAGCGACATATCCCTATGACAATGGAAGATTGGGCAAAGCGTATAGACATTATACTTGAAGCAACCGGTGATGCAGTTCTAACCGATGCCGGAAAAATAACGGCTGAATTTGCCAAAAGTTTTGCTGAGTCGGAGTTTGAAAAATACCGCATTGTCCAAGATCACCTCTTCCAATCGGACTTCGACCGTTTCAACGACAACCTTCTTTCATCGGATACAGACATATGAATCTTCAGACTCATGTTATAATAATTAATGGCGTAGATAAAACTTATCAGGTTGAGTCCATTAGACTTGACGGTTATAAATATGCCATCAAATTTCAGAACACTGAAAAAATATATTCATATTCACGAGATAATGTTATATGGATAACGAATCCGACCACAATTGATCTTGAGGGTTGTCATATTTTTGTCAATGCCAAAAAGGAAAAGAATATTCAGGAAATCCGTTTGTTTGCCCAAAATGCAATCAAATATTATGCTATAACTTATAGCAGTGGTTTTGTCAAACATTACTCTGGAAACGATGTCGACATTCGTCGGTCTTGTTTAACAGGAAGAGCAACAAACATATTCGATTATCTACGACAGTGTGCCGGAATAAATACACTTGGCATAAATGAGGATGATGAGTCATCGGAAGGTATATTATCATCGGTTTATTCCAGAATTGATTTTGTTGATGAATCAACCGCCGCAGGCTGTTATATTAACCCCCGACAGGGTATAAAACGATTTAATCTTGAAACTCCATTATTCCCATTTGGATGCAACGCAAGTCAGATGCGAGCCGTCAAAGCAGCTCTAACCAATCAGATTAGTGTTATCCAAGGTCCTCCAGGTACCGGTAAAACCCAGACTATACTCAATATTATAGCCAACTTGTTGAAAGACAAGAAATCTGTCTTGGTAGTTTCTAACAACAACTCTGCTACAGAGAATGTATTGGAGAAGCTCTCAAAAAATGGATTCGGATTTCTAGTTGCAACATTAGGCAAAAAAGAAAATAAAGAGACATTTATTGCCAATCAGCCACCATTGAATCCGGATCTCCCATCATGGCAAAAAACCGCAATGGAGGTGAACAGTGCATATCGAGAAGTCAGAGATAGTCTTGTAAAGGTTGAAAGAATTTTCGCAATGCAGGAAAGACTGGCAATATGCCGTCAGGAATTGGCTGAAGTAGAGGTCGAAATGGCTCATTACAAACAGGAGCAACCTGATAAATTCAGCAATAAAGAAGTAAAGACATCCTCATCCAAGATTCTCAAGACTTTAGGTCGAATAAAGAACTTTTCAATAAAATATCAGCATGACTCAAAAAGTCTTTTGAAACGTGTCAAACGTCTTTTTGATAAATTCAGTCTTGAACTACGTCTTAGATTATCATTTGAGATAAAAGATGAATTGACAGCTGAATCAATTCCCCGGATTGTCTCATTGCTTGATTGGCTGTTCTATATCCGTAGAGTTGATGAACTTAAATCTGAGATTGATGATTTAGAGGCCAATCTGTATCAACTTAATGCTGAGGCTCTAATGAAATCTCTGACTGAAAGTTCAATGGCTATCCTTAAAGCATCTTTAGCCAAACGATATAAGGAGGAACGCCCGATCATAGCTTCTGTTAAGGATTTATTTAATAATGGCGAATCTGTATTAGCGGATTATCCTATCGTACTTAGCACCACATTCTCATCCAAGACCTGTTTCAATAGCGATACCTTATATGATTATGTCATTATGGACGAAGCATCTCAGGTATCAGTTGAAACCGGCTTGTTGGCTCTTACATGCGCGAAAAATGCTGTTATAGTTGGAGATACCATGCAACTGCCGAATGTTATTACCGAGGATGATAGAATAAAATTAGATGAAATCAGAAAATCTACTAATATCCCCGATTCATACGATGCTGCCAATCATAGCTTCTTAAGTTCTGTATTAGCGACAATTCCAAACGTTCCAGAGACACTGCTTCGTGAACATTACCGTTGTCATCCCGATATAATCAATTTTTGCAATCAGAAGTTTTATGGTGGGAATCTGCTCATCATGACAAAACGGAACGATAACGAAAAACATCTGCTCGCGCTAACAACAGCTCCCGGACAACATTGCAGAGGACATTATAACCAACGCGAAATCGATGCTGTGAAAATTGAGTTGATGCCTTTGCTTGATAATTTCGAGGAGACTGGTATTATCGCCCCATACAATAATCAGGTTAATCAATTCAGCAATCAGATTCCTGACATTGAAGTCGCCACAGTGCATAAATATCAAGGGCGGGAAAAAGATACCATCATTATGAGCGTCACAGATGATTCGATTACTGAATTCACTGATAACGCCAATCTTCTGAATGTTGCTGTCTCACGAGCCAAAAACAAATTTTGCCTTGTCGTTTCCGGTAATCCACAGGAGCTGAACGGTAATATTCATGATCTAATCAATTACATCAAATATCAGCAAGGAATCGTTATACAGAGTAAACTTCGCTCAATATTCGATTATCTCTTTTCTCAAATTCATACGTATAATCGCGAAAACGAGCCAGTATCTGAATACGATTCAGAGAATTTGACTTTTGATTTGATTGAAAGTATACGAGTCAATTATCCTCATCTGTCTCACATCAAAGTCCTTTGCCATTATCCCGTTAGATATCTTATAAACGATACACAAGGTTTATCGGAACGTGAGAGACAATACGCACTGCATCCGTCAACGCATATTGACTTCTTGATTATCAACCGAGTAACTAAAGAACCTCTTCTTGCAATTGAGACTGATGGCTATAGTTTCCACAATGAAAAGACCGAACAGTTTCAAAGAGACCGGATAAAAGACAAAATCCTTGCATTATATGGTCTTCCTCTACTGCGGCTTTCAACAGTTGGGCATGGTGAAGAGCAGAAAATAGTAGATATGCTAAATAAGAAATAAATAACAATCATGGATTATAGTGAGAAATATAGAGAACTTGTGGAGTTGTCATATAGCGATAACACGGAGATAAAGGAGAAGGCTGATGCGTGGCTTATCAGTATCGGGCTGCAAGGAGCAGCGGAACTGAAGGTTTCAGCGTTTCTACTTGATTTGGCAATCAGAAACGTAAAGGGCGAAATAACACGTGACG
>CAMWQF010000358.1 GCA_947176285.1 uncultured Porphyromonadaceae bacterium | reverse complement strand
GTCCCATACGTCCCGTTTCCCTTCCGCATATATGGCGAGCACTCCAAGCCTTCCCTCTGCGATAGCGTCATTGATGCCCTGATGCGACGCAATCTGCGAAAGTATCTCCGGGCAGTGCGGACACTCAGGGTCATAGAAGATGAGCAGTGTCTGCGGAGTCTCGAATTCATGCAGTCGCCCCTCATTCCCGTTCCTGTCGAGATATCGGAAGTCGGTGGCGATAGTCCCGGGTCGGTTGAGCGATGCTGTGCGTAGCCACTCTTCAGCCCGAAGGCGGATTGTTTCCGGCAGTGAATCTGTCGAGAGCAGCGCCTGGAGAAATCTTATGTAAAGATTCTCGTCGCGCATCGTAGATGCCGGACTGTTCAGAAATAGGTCTGCGTGTCGGGTCGCCTCTTTCATCGCCTCCTCATCCTTCCTTAGTTTGCCGAACAGGATGGAAAGTGCATCATGCGTGGCGGTTGAATCAGATACCTCCATAAGGCGGACAATTTCAGCCATAGTCCGTTTCATGACCTGCTCGCTATGCAGCGAGGCGGTATCAGAGCAGTCGATGCCGCGACATAGCGCGACAAGCGGAGAAGTCTCTCCGCTTGTCGCTTTTTCTGTATTATGTTTTTCGCCTGTGCATCCAGTTGCCACCAGGAGGGTCGCAAGTAGGATTCCTGCGAATGAAAATCTATTTTTCATCTTTGCTCTTATAAGTTCTCACCCTCATGCATCTTATGCCGGCTGAACTTAGTGCTGATGTAAAAGCGGCTCCAACTGTAGGGTCAGCGAAATTGAAGATACAAGGTTCTCCGGTGCCATTGATTTTAGATGGCGAAGTGGGAGCTATCCAATAGTATCCTGTTTGAGGTCCGGTGCCTCGGGTGCTATTAAAGGGATACCAAATGGTTTGAGGGCTATCTGGATGGAAGTTAAAATCAATGCCAAGATTATTTTTATTGAATTTGCCACCACTTTTGGGGCCGAAAGTTCCATCTTGATCAATTTGATAGGCCTCTTTTGGAGGTATCATCCATCCCGGAGGACAGGGGTCAAAGATACATTTTTCTGTGTAAGGTGAAGCATTCGTTTTATTGTTAAACCAACTACTCTGGTATTTATCATTAAAATTGTCGTCAAACCATTCAGTAAGGTTGACAAACATATAAGGGTTATTTACGCTCTTATTGACAGATATTTTTCCTGAGACAGTGATCATATTGGACAATCCAATTTTGAAAGCTTTGATTTCTTCGCCGTCAATGTCATAAACCTTTTGTATCTCGGTGTTGTCAATAGGAAAAGGATCTTTTCGGCCGCGCTGGTAATAGAAACCGAATGTGCGATATCCATCATCCGGATTGGCAGACCATGCTCCGAGGTTTCTATCCATCAGAAATCTATGTTTTACAATATTATCATTAGTAGCCTCCCAAATGGTGTTGATATACGTGTGTACTTCTCCGCCTGTCACGGGAAAAACCGTTTTATCAGGAAGCCATTCATTATAGGAACCACCCCATTTATCCGGACACTCATCCGGCTTATAGTCAGTGATCCATATATGCCAGCTCCAGAAATACTCACGGTCTTCAATTTTGGGGATTTTATCCTCATCAACTCTCTTGCGGACACCTACGATGACATTGCCGGTGCCGCTGGCGGTAGGACAGAAAGTGAAGTAAGAGTTTCCGTGCCCGTCAAATTTCTTGAGGTCTTTTTCGGAGTCCTCTTTCTCTGCGAAGGAAAAGTCGAGTATTCTGACATCGGTATCCTGCCATATCACTTCCGCTACCCATTCATTGTTTTCATTCGTCGGGTCGTCGTCCAAGAGATCTTTTCCATTGATAAGATTCCAGAATTTATTGACCTGGTCAAGATGAAGTTTGAAGATATCTTTGGCATTCGGATCTATCATATAGCAGTTTGAACCACGCAGGTCGGTATACCCCAGTTCGTTGAAGAATGGATCGTCCAGACCTGGTATATCTTTGATTGAAACTTCGATCTCATAGTAATGATTGGGTTTGAAGCTGAATTGTTTCTTCTTTTCCGGATCCCTGCTTGGATAGATGGAGAATTTATATAATGCCTCGTCTAATAATCCTGTATCACCACCGGCACCGGCATTCTCTTCGCCATTGTTAAGGTGACATACTATATCGAAGTATGTGGCATCCTCTTCCCGTGTAGTGGTGCCGTTGTCTGAGCCTGTAATGTTTTCCGGTATCCAGCTGTTGCACGGTATGTAATAGTCATATCCTTTGTGTCCTTCCTCGCAACGGAGTATTTCGAAATCCGTATGCTGCCGCCAGTTTCGGCTTATCGGCTCTTTATAATTGGCATCTGTGCCGTGGGGAAAGATTTTTCCCCATGGCACGTCGCACCATTGGAAATATTTTAGCAGCAGCTTGTCATCAGGAAAGGCGGTAAGTTTTACCCTTACCTTGCTGACATTGCGGACCAGATCTATCTCAAGATCCCTGGTGTCTTTAGTGATATGTTTCCATCCGCTCATGAGCAGGTAACGACCCTGACCGGGATCGAACAGGTCTTCCTGATTGACTACGTCCTTGTCCTGAATGCGCAAGGAGTCGAGCGTACTGAATTTTGAGCGGTTTTGTTCGTTAAACATATCTTTATCCCGGGTATTGGCAATAATGACGCATGTGTATTCCTGACCCTCTTCCCGAGGCACAATGACTTTGAAATCCTTCAGTGCGTAAGACGTTTTTGCATCCCCATCCACTTCAAAATAACGGGGAAGGCCGACGCGGACTCCTTTCTCATTATATTCGATAAACCAGAAATCAGTGATTTTCTTTTCATCATCAGTAGCATCGACATAGCCGATGTCAGCACGGGTCTCCGGATCTACAGCCTGCATGGGTGCGGCAGAAAAGGAGAGTGGAATACTCACCTCCACTCCTTCGTCAGAATTGTCTTCATATTTATTGTAAGGCAATTCATCAGTGCAGGAATATAGACTTAGTGTCGCAATAGCGCACATCAGCAACGACGGAAGCGACATCCGCATTCTCCGCATCTTATCGATTATACAGTGTATATTCATTTTTCCCATTTCTTCCCTTTTTACAAAATCCTAAAAACCAATCCTTAATCCTTATTAATCAAAAGAAAGTATAATATCTTAAATATATTATCTATTGAATTTCAAAGACTAATAATTTTGCATTATGAATTATGCATTATGCATTTCAACTTAGTCTTTATTTTGGAGCATCAAATTCAAATTTCAATA
>CAMWQF010000357.1 GCA_947176285.1 uncultured Porphyromonadaceae bacterium | reverse complement strand
CTTCAAAGTCAAAAAAAGGATCTAATAATATCTATCTTAACACCAATACCATTAACCATTTCCACAAAATGAATGAGAAAATTTCTGCGGCAAGAATCGAAAAAACTTCAAAAAAATTTGCGGATTTTAATTCAATTTGCTAATTTTGAAAACTGATGCAGATTGCATGGTTTGCTGCCAAAGCAATTTGCTATCAAAGATTGATAAATTATATAAATCTAACTAATATAAGATTACAATGGAAGAAAATCTCGTGAAAACATGCCTTCACGACCGCCATGTGAAACTTGGGGCACTTATGTCCCCATTCGGTGGTTTCGATATGCCAATTCAGTATAAGGACATCACCACTGAGCATAATGCAGTCCGCAATGAGGTAGGAGTTTTTGATGTCAGCCATATGGGTGAGGTTCGCGTATCCGGTCCTGAAGCAGAAAAATATGTTCAGCACATTTTTGTAAATGATGTGGCGGACGCTCCCGACGGACAGATTTTCTATGGCATGATGTGCTATGAAAACGGTGGGACCGTCGATGATCTCCTTGTATACAAGGTTAACGATAATGAATACTTCCTTGTGATCAATGCCGCAAATATTGCCAAGGACGTAGAATGGATTTTCAATCATGCCGAGGGCTATGATGTAAATATCGAAAACGAAAGTCCTTACTATGGAGAACTTGCAGTGCAGGGGCCCAAAGCGGAAGAGGTGCTTTCGAAAATTCTTGGTCTGCCTCTTGAAGAATTAGCATTCTACAATTTCAAGACATATCATCTTGATGGAGAAGACGTGATAATCAGCCGCACAGGTTATACCGGTGAAGACGGTTTTGAAGTGTATGGTTCACATGATTTCACCATTCGTCTTTGGGATAAGTTGATGAATGCAGGAGTGCAACCATGCGGTCTCGGATGTCGCGATACTCTTCGTTTTGAAGTTGGTCTCCCGCTTTATGGCGACGAACTTTCAGCCGACATTTCGCCTATCGAGGCAAGCCTATCCATGTTTGTCAAACTCGATAAGAAAGAATTTATCGGCAAAGAGGCGCTTGCACTCCAGAAAGCCGAAGGCGTGAAACGTCGCATCGTAGGCATAGAACTTGATGGAAACGCCATTCCTCGCCATGGCTATCCTGTTGAAGTGAATGGGGAAGTGGTAGGAGAAATCACTACCGGCTACCGCTCTATCTCTACAGGCAAATCTGTGGCAATGGCAATGATCCAGAAGCCTTTTGACAAACTCGGCACAGAAGTGGAAGTCCGCATCCGCAAAAAGACATTCCCCGGAAAGGTCGTAAAAAAACGTTTCTACGACAAAAACTACAAAAAATAATTGAAATTCTTTAAGTCGGACCAGTCCGACTCGTCAGACCAGTCTGACAACTGATAACATGACAACTTTAAAAAACTAAAAGATATGACAATCAAAGAAAACCTCCGCTATGCGGAATCTCACGAATGGGTAAGCCTTGACGGCGAAATCGCAACTGTTGGTATCACAGACTATGCTCAGCATGCACTTGGCGACATCGTATATGTAGATATGCCCGAGGTTGGCGATGAAGTGACCGCAGGTGAAGAATTTGGCGCAGTTGAATCAGTAAAGGCTGCTTCCGACCTATATTCTCCGGTGAGCGGTGAGGTGGTAGAAATCAACGAAGCTCTTGAAGATGAACCGGGACTTATCAATCAAGACGCTTTCGAAAACTGGATCATGAAGGTTAAGATATCCGACCCATCGGAAATTGAAGGTCTTCTCAATGCAGAGGCTTACGCTAAAATCTGCGAAGAATAAAATTGTTTAAAAGTTTAATGTTTAAAGGTTTATAATTATTAAAAAATATCAAGTGTTTAGATAAAATAAACCTTTAAACCTTTAAACCTTTAAACTCTTAAACCCTTAAACTTTGTCTAATGAATAGATATATTCCGCACACCCCGGAAGACATCCGGGTGATGCTTGACAAGATCGGGGTGAATTCTACCGACGATCTTTTCTCTGACATTCCTGAAGAAGTCATCTTTAAGGGTGAATACGATATTCCTTCAGCAATGTCGGAAGTGGAATTGCGCAAGCATTTCAATGAACTCGGCGACAAAAACACTCGTCTGATTGTGTTTGGAGGTGGTGGCGTCTACGACCATTACTCTCCCTCAGTGATCGGACATCTGCTTTCCAGAAGCGAGTTTTATACTGCATACACACCTTATCAACCGGAGATCTCTCAAGGCACACTTCAGTATATCTTCGAATATCAGAGCATGATTTGCGAACTCACGGGACTTGAGGCAAGCAATGCTTCAATGTATGATGGAGCCACTGCTACTGCAGAAGCTGCAATGATGATGGTGGCATCTGCAAAGAAGAAGAATCGGGTGCTCGTATCTTCTACCGTTGCTCCGCGTGTACTCGAAGTAGTAAAGACCTATACCAAGTTTCATGGTATTGATCTGACTGTCATTCCTGAAAAAGATGGTGTTACGGATCTTGATGCTCTTTATCAGGCACTCGAAGGTGGGGATGTAGCCGGAGTGATAGTTCCATGTCCCAATAAGTATGGTATCATTGAAGATTATTCAGGGGTTGCAGAAAAGGTGCATTCAGTGAAAGCACTGATGGCCATGACATGCGACCCGTCGACACTTGCTGTGCTTCGCACACCTGCAGAGTGGGGTGCAGACATTGCTTGCGGCGATGGACAGACTCTTGGCATGCCGATGCAGTTTGGTGGTCCCTACCTTGGTTTTATGGCTTGCTCAAAGGCTCAGCTTCGTAAGATGCCGGGACGTGTGGTAGGCGCTACTAAAGATGCTGATGGCAAACGGGCTTTCGTTCTTACACTTCAGGCTCGCGAACAGCATATACGTAGAGAGAAAGCTACTTCCAACATCTGTTCAAACCAGAGCCTTATGGCTCTCTATGCTACAATCTATGTGGCATTAATGGGCAAGAAGGGACTAGAGGAAGTGAATAAGCTAAGCTGCGATGGCGCTCATTATCTATATAATAAACTTCTTGCTACAGGAAAATTCCACAAGGTATTTGATAAGCCCTTCCTAAAGGAATTCACTGTCAAGACTGACCTTGATATTAAGAAAGTAAATGAGCATCTTGCATCTAAGGGCTTTATGGGAGGACTTGATCTTGGCAACGGTCTTGTAGAGTTTGCTGTCACTGAGAAAAGGACTAAGGAAGAAATCGATGAATTTGTAACTTTAATGCTGGAGGCTTAAGAAGATGAAATACTACGATAAACTGATATTT
>CAMWQF010000356.1 GCA_947176285.1 uncultured Porphyromonadaceae bacterium | reverse complement strand
GAATTATAGGTGTTATTTCCAATTTTAGTATTAATTTTACATAAAAATTGAATAATTCAACAAGTGTATGTTCAATTTTCAAACATCGATAGTAAATAAACTAAACTAATAATGGGAACAGAAAACGCAGAACGCATACAGACCTCAATCCTCAATAACGCGGAGAAAAAATTGCTGATCTGGCTTGCCGAGCGTCAGCCGGCATGGGTGACATCGGATATGCTTACTTATCTAGGAGTGGTGGCAGCGGTGTTATATGCCATTTTTTGCTGGCTCGCATGCTATGATGTGAATTATTTCTGGGCATCTTCTCTGTGCTTGGTACTAAATTGGTATGGTGATAGCCTTGATGGGTCCTTGGCAAGGGTTCGCCAGACACAGCGGCCGAAATATGGTTTTTTCATAGATCATTCACTTGATGCCTTGACCACATGCCTATTCTGTATCGGACTTGGTCTTTCCCCTCTCATGCAGCTAAGCATCGCACTATTTATAATGGGAGGGTATCTATGCATGTCGATTTACACGTATCTTTCCACAATCGTTATGGGAAGTTTCCGCCTGACCTATGCGAGTCTTGGCCCCACGGAGATGCGACTGATTATCATAGCCGTCTGCATTCTTTACATATATCTGCCTTTGAATGATGTTACGTTTGAACTTTTTGGCACGACATGGACTCCATATGATGCAATAGGGGCTATTGTTGCAGTTCTTCTTTTCCTAATTTATGTAGTTTCGTTGTCTAACGACTTGAGGAAACTTGCAAAGATAGATCCTCCGAAACAATTCAAAAAGAATTAAGATGGCTCTTCAGGAGATAGATCCTACGATAAAGACTACAGGAAAGCTGAACCGTATAAAAGAGAAGGTCCTGCACAATGATGGGTTCTTCTACACTTTCTTGCGTTCAAGTGTTTCTTCGCAAGTGTGTGGCTGGATTGATACGATCACGTCATTTCTGGTGTTTTCTCTTTTGGATCTATCTGCATGGCTTTCTACTGCTATAGGAGCATTCGTTGGTGGAGTATTCAACTGCATTATCAACTATAAGTTTACATTCCATGCCTATGGTGTGGAATTGAGAGCCGCCCTTGCGAAATTTGCATTCGTTTGGACCGGATCGTTGCTGCTTAACAGTTTTGGAACGCAGATTGTTTATCACTGGGTGGTAGGCTGGGATTGGCTGCATGCCACAGTCGGCATTACAGACGATATGACATTTCTTGCAGCCCGTCTATTTGTGGCTTTAATGGTGTCGCTTTGTTGGAATTTCCTGCTACAGCGCAATTTCGTATTTAGGGCGACTCGTCTTGATCCTTACATCAATCAATTTCTTGATTGGTGCGGTATCGGAAAAAGAAAACATAAAAATGAAGCAAATGAGCAAGAGCAATAACAATCTTGAGAAAGAAGAAATTCTTACGTTTGACGAGTATCCGGGATTGGAAGTCAGACCATCTGTCATAAATATGGACGACGTGGTGGAGTTAGTGCCCGCGGCTGCCAAATTCCCGAAGCTTGTGAAATGGCTATTGCGCAAATTCGGCATAGACGAAGTAAACCGTATTCATTCCACTTGGTGCAAAACGCCCGGTCCGGAATTTGCAAGACATTTGATTGAGGATGAGTTTCACATCCCTCTTCAGGTAGATGGAATAGAGATACTTGAAAGATTTAAAGAAGGTGCGTTTATCACAGTCAGCAATCATCCATTCGGACAACTTGATGGCATTGCTTTGATTAATTTAGTGACTCGATATAGGCCGAAATATAAAGTAATGGTCAATATGATTCTTAACCGTATCACAGCCATGCGTCCGAATTTCATTGCCGTCGATCAATCTGCTTCCAACGACCCGGAAAAGAGGAAAGTGTCAGTGGCTGGAGTGCGAGAGGCCCTCTCATTGCTTAAGGAGGGGAATCCTGTTGGATTTTTTCCGGCTGGTGCCATCGGGATGACGGATAAGGATGGAATAATAGTAGACCGTCCGTGGCAACCGGTGGTGCTTCAGATCATACAGAAAGCCAAAGTGCCAGTGATCCCTATATATTTTCACGGTAACAATTCGAAATTATTTAATTTCTTAGGTCATCATTGTGTGCATTTGCGTACAGCTTTCCTTGCTTTAGAGTTGTTTAAGAAAAAAGATAAACCTCTGCATATCACAGTTGGTGAACCCATTAGCGTGGAGAAGCAAGCTGAATTTGGCAAAGACTATGAAGCCCTAGGATGGTATATCCGCATGCAGATGTATGACCTTTCAGGGCGGCACGTAACTTCACTTAGCAAATAATTGGCCAAATACGGTAAGTTTTTTTATTTGTATCGGAACAAATAGGCTTATTTTCTGTTAGAGATATAGACACAACTGTTATTGAATATTGAAAATGAAAAGTTGTCTATATACAGGAACCGGAGATAACGGAACCACATCACTTGTAGGAGGCGAGAGAATTAGTAAAGTAAGTCTCAGATTAGAGGCATACGGCACTGTAGACGAGTTCTCGTCGTTTCTTGGCGTTGTGCTGTCCAATCCCTCATGTCCTTCGGATTTGAAGGATCAGCTGCTTGAGATACAGAATATGCTTTTTGATGCAGGATGCTATCTTGCGACTAATGTTAAGCAGGGTGAACACAATTCTTGCAATGGAATTGACGATAGCAGTGTAGCCAGACTTGAAGGTTGGATAGATGTTCTTGACAGTAATACTCCAAAAATTAGATCTTTTGTGCTGCCCGGAGGATGTGAATTGGCAGCACACTGTCATGTAGCGCGTACAGTCTGCAGGCGTGCGGAGAGGCGCATCCTTGAGTTGGCTGCAAAGGAATATGTTGATCCTATTCTGATAAAATGGATTAATAGGATGAGTGACTATCTATTCATTGCTGCTCGATATATTAATTATTGTCAAGGAGTAGGAGAAATCACATGGACTCCGACTAAGAAATCTGATTAAGCGAATAAACAATTAGAAAATTATACGGTTAAACAATTAAACGATTAAATAAAAAACTACGTCATATGTATTGGACACTCGAACTTGCGTCAAAGCTTGAAGACGCACCATGGCCTGCAACTAAAGATGAGTTGATTGACTACGCTATGCGCAGTGGCGCTCCGATGGAAGTAATAGAAAATCTAAATGAAATAGAAGACGAGGGAGAGACTTACGAATCAATCGAAGAAATCTGGCCCGACTATCCATCCAAAGACGACTTCTTCTTCAACGAAGAGGAATATTAATTGCCTACAAGCAGCCAAATAAAAGATAGTC
>CAMWQF010000355.1 GCA_947176285.1 uncultured Porphyromonadaceae bacterium | reverse complement strand
TTGCATTAGTAAAGTTATGGATTAATAGTTAAATTAGGATTAGGACATACGGTTTCTTGCGAAGGACTTCGAGGGAAACTGGAAAAAAGAGATTCGTAGAGATACGAGTCTCTTTTTTCGTTAAACTATTGATTTTTTTCTATTTTACTTGACTTTGCCTTAAAATTTTATTATCTTTGCACCCAATTACTCATCTGAGGTGTAGATGAGTGCCAAATTCTATATTCGCGAGTCGGATTTTGTAGAAAAATTGAAAATGAAGCCTCAAAAAGAGTTTAAGATATCAAACTGGGCAGTACATATGACTACGGGGGTGAGCGTGACTCTTGCGTTGCTCACTCTTGGACTGATTGCAATGATATGGATGGCGGCTAATGCTGAATCCAAACGCATGATGGAAAAAATTGAAATTAGTGTGGTCTTAGCTGATGATGTCAGCGATAACCGCGCTAAAGATATTTGTATGGCTTTAGAAAAAACCAGGTTTGCTAACAACGTCACATTGATTTCCAAAGAAGAAGCCTTGAATAACTGGAAGGATGCTACCGGGGAAGACCTTGAGCATGTTTTTGGGGTAAATCCTCTTTCTCCTGAAATTTCATTTACTGTAGCAAATGAGTTTTCTTCTGTCAAAGGCATAGAAGGTATTCGGAAAAGTGTCTCTGAAGTTAAAGGGGTGGCAGAGGTCGGAACTCCTGACAGCCGGCTTATTGAGACAATGAATTCTAATATTAAGAAGTTGACTCTTGCCTTCACAGTTTTGGCTGCAATAATGCTTGTGATTTCTTTCGTTTTGATTAATAATACAGTTCGGCTGTCGATATATTCCAAAAGATTTACTATTCATACGATGCAACTTGTGGGTGCAACCAATGGGTTTATCCGGCGTCCGTTTATTGCTTCCAATGCTTTAGTGGGTGCTGTCTCAGGGCTTATATCGGCAGTGCTCCTTTCCTCTCTTCTTGCTGCAAGTGCCGGCCTGGGTTTTCAGGAACTTACATATCTGATAGATTGGCTTTGGATGGGAATGTTGGATGCATGTCTGATTGTTGGAGGCGCACTGATATGCGCTCTAGCTGCCTTATTGGCTACTACCCACCATCTGCGTCAAGACTACGAAGATCTCTTTAAATAGCAAATAAATTATCAAATTCAATATTGAAATTCTAAATTATATAAAAATGAAAATAAAATATCCCTCTCCACAACCTGGCGATATTAAGAAAGTGGAAGAATCCGCACGTCCCTTTGGAAAGAAAAACTACATAGCAATGGCAGGCTGTCTTGTGCTGATAATATTAGGGTTCATACTCATGGCAGGCTCCGGCAGTTCGGTAGAAGGGGGCTTTAATCCGGATATCTTCTCTACTCGACGTATCGTGATCGGACCGGCAATCACATTCTTAGGCTTCCTCCTTATGGCTTTTGCCATCCTTATCAAGCCAAAGCAGTAAAATTTTTTGAGTAATATTATTTAATACTTAATCATCTTAATCTTTTTAAAAGTGGATTGGTTAGACGCCCTTATTCTCGGTATTGTCCAGGGACTTGCCGAATATCTTCCAATTTCTTCAAGTGGTCATCTTGTGATCTTTCGTGAAATTCTTGGTCTTAAACTCCAAGGGGAGGATGCTCTCCAGTTTGACGTGATTCTGCATGCTGCTACAGTTTGCAGCACAATAGTAGTCCTTTGGCCGTTGTTCCGCGATCTTTGTAAAAGTTTCTTCACATTCAGTAAAGACGATAATTTCTGGTATGTCATCAAAATCCTCGTCAGTTGTATTCCTATTGCAATAGTGGGATTTTGTTTCAAAGATCTTGTGGAAGGCATGTTTTCAGGAAACCTTACCATTGTAGGAATTTGCTTGTTGGCAACCGCCTGCTTGCTTACTTTCGCTCATTATAGCGACCGCTTGATGAATGGCAAAATGGTAAGTGCAAACCGTGGCAGGGACATCACTTTTGCAGATGCTCTTACCATAGGCGTAGCTCAGGCTGTTGCTGTCCTTCCCGGTCTGAGTCGTAGCGGTACAACCATTGCTACCGGCATTTTGATCGGAGACAAGCGTGATAAGGTGGCATCCTTCTCATTTCTTATGGTGATTATCCCTATTTTAGGAGAGGCGTTGCTCAGCATGAAGGATATAATGCAAGGAGAAGCGGAGGGGGCTGTTCCGGTATCCGCCACATGCCTCGTAATTGGATTCTTATCTGCGTTCCTTGTAGGGTGTGCTGCTTGTAAGTGGATGCTCAATCTTGTGAAAAAAGGTAAACTCATTTGGTTTGCAGTATACTGCCTTGTTGTGGCAATCCTTTGTATTGTCTGGTAGTCTTCTTCAACTTGCCATAGCCCATTAACCTCGATACCTCAGAACACTTAAACTGAGCAAAGCAGAGATTAAATTAAAAAACATGGATTTTATTTCTGGAGAAATAATAGCAGTTGACAAGCCTCTTGGATGGACATCCTTTGATGCCGTTAAGCGAATCAGAGGGGCTATCCAGCGCAAACTGAACATAAAAAAATTCAAAGTGGGTCATGCCGGAACTCTCGACCCTCTTGCTACCGGCGTGCTGATCATTTGCACCGGTCGCGCAACTCGTGATATCGAGCGATTGCAAAACGGCACCAAGGAATATATTGCTACCATTAAACTTGGTGCTACGACTCCTAGTTTCGACCTTGAAACCGAGATTGATCAGATATTCCCATACGAACACATAACTGAGGACATGGTGTATGCGGTGCTTCCTCGTTTCATGGGGCAAATTATGCAAGTTCCCCCTGTGTATAGTGCTGTGAAGATTGATGGAAAACGTGCTTATAAATATGCCAGAAAAGGTGCTGAGGTGGAACTGAAGGCAAAACCTTTGGTGATTGAAGAACTCGAACTGTTGTCTTTCAGCCTTCCGGAACTCAAGTTAAGAATAGTCTGCTCAAAAGGCACCTATATTCGTGCGCTGACTCGTGATATAGGGAAAGAATTGAATACAGGTGCACATTTGACTGCCCTATGCAGAACCAGAGTTGGTGATATTAGGCTTGATGACTGTTTGTCAATAGATGATGCGGTAAAAGAAATTTCCGATTGTGAACTTTCTTTCCCTCCGGATTACCAACTGCCATCTTCAAATATGGAAAAGTGAATAACTCCAAATTCTAAATTCAAAATTCTCAATTCTAAATTATAAATGAAACTCTCACAATTCAAATTCAAACTCCCTGACGCACAAATTGCTATGCACCCTTCCGAAAATCGCGACGAATGCCGCCTTATGG
>CAMWQF010000354.1 GCA_947176285.1 uncultured Porphyromonadaceae bacterium | reverse complement strand
ATGAGACGACGTCTCAATAAAAGTTGTTTAATCTATGTCAATGAAGTTGTTTAACCAAATTCAATTCAAAAAATTTATAAGAAAAGATAATAATTAGATTTTTTTTTGTAATTTTGCCCCATAATCAGGTGAACCGACAATATCAATGTCGGCTTGAGGGAAACCGGTGTGATTCCGGTACAGTTCCAGCTACTGTAATCTCCCAAAAATCTTTGCCATATAAGGGTCACTTCCGACAAGGAGGGAAGGCCGGACAGAGATGGAGTAAGTCAGGAAACCTGCCTCGATTAAGATGTGACTAAAAGATTATTTCTGGAACAAAATAATTAGTTATATGGGAAGAACGATCTTCAAGACCATACATTTATGGCTATCAGTACCCTTTGGACTCATCTTTACATTGATGTGCCTGTCGGGAGCAATTCTTATTTTTGAGCGAGATTTCGGACACATCGGTCAGGCTGAAGTAAGTCCAATGGGGCGTGAACCCCTCGAATTAGATGCCATTCTTACATCAGTTAAAGAGCAGATCCCACAGAATAAAAAAATAACGGGAGTCACAACTTATGCTGACAACTCTCATGCCTATAAGGTCATGCTCAACAAGCCGGCTATGGCTGCCGTATGGGTTGACCAATATACCGGAAAAGTTATTGGAGAATACGAGAGAGCCAAAATTTTCAAAGTGGCAAGTTCAGCCCACCGAAGACTATTCGGCAAATCTAAAGCCGAAGGTGCATTCGGAGCAAAGACGGGCAAGTTGGCAATTGGCATAACCTCCTTAGTAGCAGTATTTATATTGCTGTCAGGATTAGTAATTTGGTGGCCTACAAAAGAGACTTGGCGGCGAAAATTTTCGATTTCCACTAAACATGGCAGTTATCGGTTTTGGTATGATTTCCACTGTGTTGGCGGTTTCTTGACATCAATAATCTTGATGCTTTGCGTGCTTACAGGATTAAGTTGGTCGTTCGGGTGGTACAGAACTGCGGTATACTCAACTTTCGGCAGCACACCGCCGAAACCTTCACTACACAAGACACCGGCAGAAAACTTCCCTGCCTGGCAAATTGCCTATAACGGCATTAAAAGTGTAAATCCTGATTCGGAAATAAGGATGTATCAAGGTGAGGCAGATGTTGTAGAAGATGGAGCGGGCAATCAACAAGCCTACAAGACATATCGATTTGATAGTAAAAATGGGAAAATAACCGCAATCATACCTTACACCGAAAAAGAGAAATCAAATCACATAAAAGGTTGGATATATACACTCCACGTCGGTTCATGGGCAGGATGGTTTTCGAAAATTCTTTATCTCATTTGCGTTCTCATCGGCGCATTACTCCCTATTTCAGGTTATTATCTATGGATAAGACGATTGATTCGGAAAAATCACGATTGATAATGGTGACTGGAGGGCAACGTTCCGGGAAAAGTGTCTTTGCCGAACGTCTTGCCCTAAGTATGTCAGCCCATCCCATCTACCTTGCTACAGCGCGAGTTTATGATGAGGAAATGCGCAAACGTGTAGAAATCCATAAGCAAAGACGCGCTAAGCAATGGATGAATATCGAAAGTCCGCTATATATTACGGAAAATGAATTTCAAGACACAGATGTAGTATTGCTTGACTGCCTTACATTATGGGCCACAAATTGTTTTTTTGAACACCGTGAACAAGTAAAGGAAGCACTTGGGGAAATGAAGAGACAAATCGAAGCCGCAATCAATACCGGTGCTACCTTTATAATGGTGACCAATGAAATAGGTCTCGGCGGAGTGAGTGCCAATACCATGCAGCGACAATTCGCCGACCTTCAGGGCTATCTTAACCAATTTGTAGCGGAGAAAGCGGATGATGTATATTTAATAGTATCAGGTATACCTGTAAAAATAAAATGAAACAGTTCAATATAACAAAAGTCAATAGAGATCTTGCACCCGAAATCAAAGGAAAAATCGACAATCTCACGAAACCGAAAGGCTCTTTAGGACGACTGGAAGAAATCGCTGAACAAATATGCCTTATACAGCAGACACTTACTCCTACACTGAAGGCGCCACATAATGTGCTTTTCGCAGGCGACCATGGAATTATAGAAGAGGGCGTTAGCGTATCTCCGAAGGAAGTCACATGGCAACAACTCAGCCATTTTTCCAAGGGTGGTGCCGGAATAAACTTCCTTTGCGAGCAACATAGTTTCAAGTTGGTACTGGTAGATGCCGGTGTCGACTATGACATTCCATCGGGTCATGGGATAATCGACAAAAAAGTGGGACGAGGGACACACAATTTCCTGCATGGTCCTGCCATGACGATAGAGGAAATGAATCTGTGCATCGAAAGAGGTGCGGAAATAGTTAAGGAATTACATAGTGCTACAGATTGCAATATTATAAGTTTCGGAGAAATGGGAAGCGGCAACACTTCGCCATCAGCAGTCTGGATGCATCTTTTCACCGGCATACCGTTGGAAAAATGCATTGGTGCCGGGGCAGGTCTCGACACCGCCGGAATACGGCACAAATACGATATTCTCTCAAGGGCAGTAGCAAATTATCAAGGAGAAAACACAGTTGAAGCAAAAATAGCATGGTTTGGGGGTTATGAGATGGTAATGGCTCTGGGAGGAATGCTGAAGGCTGCAGAACTTGGAATGACTATCATAGTAGACGGATTCATCATGACAAGCGTGGTTCTTGCCGCTTCGATGCTATATCCGGCTATACTGGACTATGCAGTGTTCGGTCATCAAGGAGATGAGAGCGGTCATAAACTGATGCTTGAGGCAATGGGAGCAAGGGCATTGTTGCATCTTGACCTTCGTCTCGGAGAAGGGTCAGGAGCCGTATGCGCCTACCCAATTATTGAATCAGCAGTAAGGATGATCAACAGAATGGACAGTTTTCAGTCTGTCAATGTAACCAAATATTTCTGATGAAACGTATAGCAGCGGCACTGACCTTCTTTACTCGCATACCCATATGGAAATGGACTGAGATTCCTCAGAAATATTATTCATCGGTAGTGGTCTATTGGCCTTTGACCGGATGGGTGACCGGAGGATTGACAGCCATCTTGTTATGGCTTGCCGCCAAAGTATTTCCAATATTGCCGGCGATTGTAATCGCTCTAACAGGAAGAACACTTCTTAACGGGGCATTGCATGAAGACGGACTTGCGGATTTTTGCGACGGATTCGGAGGAGGGACCACTAAGGAGCGTATACTTGCCATAATGAAGGATTCCCACATCGGGACATACGGCGTGATCGGATTGATATTCT
>CAMWQF010000353.1 GCA_947176285.1 uncultured Porphyromonadaceae bacterium | reverse complement strand
ATAGACATCCTACAACTATATTAAAATAAAATACAGTGGAATTATCTACCTCCGACCTATCCAGCTTCCTTACAAGTGCCTGAGAAAAACCACTCTCAACAAGAGATTGGGAGATCGAAATAAATACTGTGAGCATTCCGATTAATCCATAATCATCTGGGGTAAGTATTCTCGCCATTATTATCATGACGATAAATTGTATACCTTGTACCGAGAATCGCTCTATACTACTCCAAATTGTACCCTTTACGGTCTTATTTTTAAGTGATTCTGACAAATTCTTTATTGAGTTTTTGCAGATTTTTTCATCTGCTATCTCTATGAGATTCTGGCCGTACTCACAGAGGTTAAGCCTGAGATTAACAATCAGAAAATAGCCTCTCTGAGACTGATAATTTAATTAAATTTTTGAATTTCATCTTCGGAAATTCGCATCAAATACTGTCCGTATTGATTTTTAGCCTTTGGCTTCGTCAATTGACGCGGCTTTTTCAGCAGACATTCAGCCTTTGGAGGTAGTAAACCATCGGCTTGTCGAAGATGGGAAGGAGTTGTTTGCTGACTCCTTTTGTTATTGGATAGAGACGGGTTCCGGAACCGCCAGCTAATACGATACCTTTCATGTCCTGAGTTGTAAGTTATAAATTGTCTGTTGGAATACTTACTTTTTGCACACCACAATTGCTGATTATTGTATAAAAAGCGTTGACAAGCCGGAGGCGAATATGTGTGGATGTATGGAGTTAATATCCTCCGGGCTTGTCATAGCGCTTATTATTTAATTTATAATGCTAAATGCATAATTGTTTGCTTTCAAGATAATACTTTTCAAACCGTCTGTTATCTGTGTTTGGACGCCTACAGGAAGACAAAATTAATCATGGTTCTTATGGTAAGAAGATTCCTTTTGATAGTAATCTGCCATTTCCTTTATTCCTGGTAGTAATTCTTCCATTTTGGGAATTATTGAATTCGACAAATAAAGAAGTTCCGTGACATTTACATCATGAGAAGTATGATGTACCAATGAATTCCTCATCTTTCGAAGTGTGTCCAAGTCGTTTATCAGCGAAAATATTCTTTTGTCTTGATAATCTTTATTGCGTCTCTTCATCTCAATCAATCCTTTGGCAAAGGTGGGATTCTTATCACCTGCCATCTCCCGACAAAATCCCAACATATAATATTCTATTACACGCCATTTTCTTAAGAACTCTGATGTTTTGTCTGTTTCTTCCGAAAGTTGATCAGTGCTTTCCTTGATAGAATTTTTAATTTTATTGCAGATTTCATAAAGCACATCTTTATCATTCATGTCAGGATATAATTCCTCCATCATCAAAGGACGATCTGATAATTTTTCATTTACTTGCCAAAATTGAGGAGATCCAATGCTAATTTTGAATTTGGCTATAGCTCTGCGTCTAAAATCAAAACTGTCCATGACCTTGTCAGTCTTGTTTATATCGTCTTCTCCTAATAAAAACCCCTCCTGATTGTGAGGACGACGTACACTTGATGGAACTACGCTCATAAGACGAACTGTTGTGAGATAATGTTCCGAATTAATCGATATTCGTCCTGTTGGATAAGGAATTGCAAATACATATATATAAGCATATTCCGACTGCTTTTCTTTGAGCTGAGCGAAGGAGCATGCCACTCTGAGTGACTGTGTTACGTCAAGAAGAGGTGTATCCACAACTTCATAATGCTGAAGGACACTCCACTGTGCTAATCTTTTAGATTTAAGAAATTCGAATTCTTTTTTTTCTATATCAGGATGTTTTTTCAATTCCTTTACCAACAAATCTGTTGCCAAATTTAGTTTTTCCCATCTATTTGTTAGCTCCTTAGGTTTGGGATCCTTTCTATAGATAGACGGGAATAAGGTTGAAGCCATCCCTTTCTTTCCATAAGGCCTTTTGTGATCATTGGTCTGACCTCTGAAATATAGTATTGAGTCAGGATAAATACAAGAAAGCTCTGCGACATATTTCCGTAGCTCACTGAATTTTTCCACTGTTATACCTTCGCCACTCAAATAGTTTTCTGTGGTTATACCTTTGTCGATAAAACTTTCAGGAAAAGTCAGGCTAACTTCTTTCATAACACTGCTACATAAATCTATTCAATGACTTACAGGATTACAACTGATTAAGTAAACCCGGTAAATCTTCATGCTTGTCATACCATATTACATTAGCTCCAAGTTCATGAAGCATCTTCTCAATGATAAGCCTATTTTCTTCATCTTCGATTTCTGTAGAATCGTTGGCGTTGTTATTCTTATCCTTAAAAAATTTTGTCTTTCTAAGGAATACGTAGTGTGGTGCAATTATATTATCTGACTCATTCTTCATCATGGATATTTCCATCAGTCTCCGTAAATTAGGATCAGTCATTGATAAACCAATGAATACGCACGTTGTATTATTAAGAGCATGAAGTTGCTCAACATTCGACCATTGATATGCATCTTGATAGAGTTTATGATACGTCTCTTCCGTCAGGACAGGATTAGGAATATTCGGATCATTCTTGGCTATTGGCAATAGTCCATGAACATGATAGATAGGAAAATTCCCTGCTATTAATCTTCCGCCATCAGCTATTGTCTGATAAGGGATTTTACTTTTTTTTAACGTGTCCTCCAGATAATCATCAAAGTTGTACGTCACAACCGCTTTCACTTTTTTATCAATGATTAGTCTTTCAATGCTCTCTATCAATGCTTCTTTATTATAAGCACCAGAACCTGAATATAAGGCTCTATGCAATGCTTCATTGAAAATATTGTTTGTATCCGGTCTCAATTTCATACGGGGTTGATCTTTCCCAACTCTCATATATCGAGCCATGATTATTGCTGAATTATTGGCTACATTCTTTATTTTGGCAATGCTTTGACTTGACAATATTGATGGATTAAGCTTCGGATTTATTTCCTGAACGAGATTCTGCAAAAGATTGTCCCAAGATGGCAATCCTCCAGAGACACTGACTCCAGCTCCCAAGAATAAAGTAAGGTTTCTCTTATTCACTTCTGCCTTCAATGAGTCAAATATCCGTGCTTGATTATTTTCAATTTCTAATCTTTTATCTATATCGTTGATGTAATCATTTTTATTCTCATCATCGTCGTTATCAGATTCTTGACATTTAGAACTTCGATTCTTTAGATCCTCAAAGCTGATTATTGATATATTAATTCCATCAATGTTTAGATTCCAATCTGGCTTTATATTACGAGAATTGTGAATCAAGACAAAGTTATATTCTTCTTTAGAA
>CAMWQF010000352.1 GCA_947176285.1 uncultured Porphyromonadaceae bacterium | reverse complement strand
CAAAAAACTAAAATAAACTTTGATAATAGACTTTTTTTCACTACCTTTGCAGGACTAAACAATAACAACGATATGTCATATCTACCCCGAATAGCAGACAATACCCTTCGTGAATATCTTGAAGCCTTTGGAGCTGTGCTTATAGAAGGTCCTAAGTGGTGTGGGAAAACTACCACAGCGGAACAACAGGCAAACAGTGAGCTCAAACTTCAGTTACCAGATACACGAGACGGCTATCTTGCTACAGCTGCTACCAAACCTTCTCTTCTTTTAGAAGGGGCAACCCCTCGACTTATTGATGAGTGGCAGGATGCCCCCACACTTTGGGATGCCGTCAGAAGCGCTGTGGATACAAGACAAAAGGTAGGTCAGTTTATTCTTACAGGATCAAATTCAGTTGATAAATCAAAAATTTTGCACACCGGCACAGGAAGGATTGCGAGAATAAAGATGGCTCCTATGAGTTTGTGGGAATCTGGAGAATCCACAGGGGAAATCTCTCTTATGGAATTATTCAACAATCCGGATATTGTAATTGATGGCAAGATGTCATGTCTGGATATAAAACAACTTATATTCGCCTCTTGCAGAGGAGGATGGCCTGCGTCCTTATCTATCCCAACGACAAGAGGAAAACTATTGGTTGCTAAAAATTATGTTCAAAGTGTATGTACCACTGACATATCAACTGTAGACGGAGTCGAACGTAATGAAAAATTGGCACGAGAGATTCTTCGCGCATATGCACGAAATATCTCAACCCTTGCAAAGAAAAAGAAAATGATTCAAGATGTAGCCGCAGTAACCGAAAGCTGTACTGAACCGACATTCGACAGCTACGTCTCTGCTTTGGAAAAACTATTTGTCATACAGGATATCGATTCGTGGTCTCCAGCAGTTCGTTCAGCCACTGCTATTAGAAAAGGAAAGAAAAGAGGCTTTACGGATCCTTCCATTGTAGTTGCATCGTTAGGGCTTTCCCCGGAACGACTACAAATGGATCTTAAAACATTTGGTTTTATATTTGAGTGTATGGCAATAAGGGATCTTCGCGTATATTCTCAATCTTGTTTTGGCTCCATATCATATTATCATGATAGATATGACCTTGAAGCGGATGCTGTCCTACATCTCGATGACGGAAGATATGCGCTTATTGAATTCAAGCTTGGTGGTGCAGAAATCGACAAAGGAGCTGAGCATCTTTTGGAAATCAGAGATCTTGTAAGGAAAATGAATGAACGAGAAAAGCAGATTATAATGGATGAGCCTACTATGTTATTGGTCGTTACGGGTGGTCCAATTGCTTATACACGTCCTGATGGTGTTAAAGTCATCCCCCTTGCATGTCTAAAAGATTAAGCCTAAGTATAAATTAAGTCAATAAGCTAATAGATAAGAATGAAGGTATTCACTGATCTCAATGAATTGATTAAGCGTCTCAATGCGGAGCGGAAACTGCTGCATGCTCTTTTTCAGGCGAGATTGAGGTATGACTTCAGTTATGAAGAGGCGGCAGGATTAGTAGAGAATGAGAAAAATCTTCGTCTTTTAATAGATTATGGTGTCATTAGGCAAGAAGGAGACCTTATTGAATTGGAGGAAACATATCAGCATTTTTTTGAAGAAGTGCTCAGGCTTAACGAAGACATCACAAGCTCAACAGTTGAGGAAAATCTCCAGTCGCTCAAAGAGAACATCGATTTCTATCTCAAGGAGCGCGCCCATCCTGAAGGACAAGGAAAATATGTGCGCAAAATCATGCGCTCTCTGCGTAATATATCCACCAAGACATCCACCAAGACCATAGAGTTAAAACGAGTGATTAATGACACTTTCCGTCAAGAACGTAACTACGAAATCAAACGTACGAAACTGGAGAATTATCTGACTACCATCGGGAGCATATCGTCGCTTATACGGCAGACCGAGCGATTGCTCGAGGAAAGAAGGGAGACTATGGAAGTACTTACAACCGACGACCGTATTACACGCTTGATTCTCGATGTTAAAATACAATTCAAGGACGTATTTCACTCACTAATAGAACTGGAACGTACCATCCGTGACTATCTGAATCAAATTGACGCACACAATCGGCTGGTGAAGCATATCAGAAAACTCAAATATCTCAAGGATCAACTGACGTGGGAAAGAACCACAAATGTCCGCGAGATCCTTGAGAGATGCAGTAATTTGGCTCTTGAGACTACTACTTATTATACCACCAGGATATCCCTTTCATTTCTTCGCAACTCCGATGAAGCAATCGAAATTATTGAAGATGCAAGAAAGGCCATCTCCAGATTGAAAGCACTTAAAAATACACCGACAATACCCTTAAAAGAAAGTGAATTGAATACAAAATGCATTGTCGAGGATTTCGTTGACACAGATTCGGTAGCCAAAGCTTTCTTTGCATCGTCCGAAGACCTCTACACATTTGTGATAAACTATCCGTATATTCAACCTCAACAGAAAGAACGAAGGGTGGAGTATTATTTGGAAATAGTACAGAATCATTACGATAAACTTCACATCACTGACGATTGGCATCGGGATGGGAATGTGGAATATCCTCTAATCTATAATCTACCATGAAATACGAACAGCAAGTTTTTGACCGGCTCAGCAAAGGAGGATTCATATCTTCCGACAGTGTGGATGAGGCTACACGTCGAATATTCCTTGACATAGATGATTGTCGGGATGAATATTCAGATTATTTCTCACGAATAGGATTTATTCTCGAGGAAGGCAACCAATACTACTATTTCTCCCGTAAGGAATCTAAAAGTTCGATAGCTGATAAACTTAAAAAATTCGGTCACTGGGTAGATATACTTGATTTCCTCAAAGCATGGGAACCTTCATTTGGACCGGGATTCACATTTATGACCGCGGATCTCATTGTGAAGATTGATTCCGATATTGAATTGCGCGACAAAGCCTCCACTCTATATGACAATAAAGCGCGCCATGATGAAATTGCAGAGCGTCTTGTAGATGAGTTATCCAAACAAGGATTTATCGAAATCATCGATGATGTGGCAAGACGATATAAAGTCACAGCAGCATACAGATATCTTGAAGACATGGTAAACCTCATAGCATTTGACGACGACGATGAGATCTCTAACTAAAATAGTATTTATCAATAGCGCACATATCCGCTATGGAGAAGTGGCATTGGATGGGAATGTTCATTTCACAGGTACGCAAGGTGTAGGAAAGACTACCCTGCTACGTGCTCTACTATTCTTCTACAATGCGAGAAAAGACAAGTTGGGTATACGCAATCAGGGACAGCGTTCATTTGACGATTACTATG
>CAMWQF010000351.1 GCA_947176285.1 uncultured Porphyromonadaceae bacterium | reverse complement strand
ATGGCGGAAGATTAATAAAAAGAATCTTAGTTTTAACTCTTCTTGGTGATTTTTTAATTCGTAAATAAGTTTAAACAACTTCATTACCATGAGAAATATCTTGACCTTCTTAATAGTCATCTTATTTGTGACGCCATTGACAGCTAAAAGCAAAGATTCAAATTTCGTTATTGCACATGGCGGTTATTCTTCACCTGTTGTTGTAGATGACAATGATTGGAAAGGAGTGCGCAGAGCAGCATACGATCTTGCTGATGACATCGGGAAAGTGACCGGATGTAAATCCACAGTATATACCAAACAACCTAAGAAAAAGGGATCAATTATTGCCGGCTCCATTGGAAAAAGTCGAATTATTGACAAATTAATAACTGATGGTAAATTGAATGTCGACTCGGTAAAAGGGGAATGGGAATCATACGTAATTGATGTTATTGATGGAAATCTCATTATTGCCGGCAGCGACAAAAGAGGCACTATATACGGAATTTACGAAATCAGCAAACAGATTGGAGTTTCTCCATGGTATTATTGGGCTGATGTGCCTGTAGTTCATAAAGAACGACTTGAATATAATGATGGCAGAGTGGTGCAACCGTCACCTAAAGTAAAATACCGTGGAATCTTTATCAACGATGAATGGCCATCATTTGGAGGATGGTGTGTCAATCAGCACGGAGGAATCAATTCGAAAGCATACGCCACGATGTTTGAACTACTTCTACGTTTGAAAGCAAACTACCTATGGCCTGCAATGTGGGACACAGCATTCAATGAAGATGATCCGGAATGTCCAAGACTTGCTGATGAATATGGAATTGTCATGGGTACGAGTCATCATGAGCCTATGATGCGTGCTCACAAGGAATATACTCGCCGTAAAGATGAAATCGGACCTTGGGACTATAAATCAAACCCCGAACGAATTGAAAAATTCTTCCGTGATGGCATGAACCGTAATAAGGATTATGACAATATTGTGACTATTGGTATGCGAGGCGACGGTGATGTGGCAATGGGTGAAGGAGATGATACAGACAACATAAATACACTGCGAAATGTCATAAATAAGCAGAGAGAAATTCTTACTGATATTTACGGACGTCCGGATTCTGTGCCTCAACTTTGGGCAATCTTTACAGAAGTGCAACGCTATTATGATGCTGGATTCAATGTTCCTGAAGATGTAACCCTTCTTTTCTGTGACAACAATTGGGGCTACATCAGACGTACCGCTCCTACAGAAGAGAAGGGAAGAAAAGGTGGTTTTGGATTGTACTATCATATAGATATGAATGGCGGTCCATGGAACGACCGCTGGATCAATACCTCACCCATTCCCAAACTTAGAGAACAACTGAATCTTGCATATCAGTCAGGCATTGACAGAATTTGGATAATAAATGTAGGAGATCTTAAACCTAAGGAAATCCCTATTGATTTTATAATGGATTATGCATGGGATCCTGAGTCAATCGGTCCGGGCGATGAAAATAAATGGCTACGAGATTGGGCAGCTGAAAACTTCAATGAAAATCTTGCAGATGACATTGCAGAAGTGCTTGCGAAATATCCAAAATTCAACTTATGGAGAAAACCGGAGGTTCAGACATCTGGAATTTTTAGTGTGGAAAACTACAATGAAGCAGCACGTATCGATTCTCTTTGGATTGCTCTTGAAGAGAAAGTCGAGAATATTAAAAATAGAGTCCCGGAAGAAATGAAAGATGCTTTCTATCAAATTGTTTATTATCCGGCAATGGCATCTTCAGGAGTAGCAAGACTGTATTTAGCTGCTGAACAAAACCGCTATTATGCAGCTAAAGGAAATCCTTGCGCCAACACATATGCCGACAAAGTAAAAGAACTTTTTGCAAGAGACGAAGAACTCACAAGATATTACAATGAAACACTCAGCAACGGGAAATGGAAAGGAATGATGCAAGATAAGCACATCGGTTACACTCAATGGTTTATGCCGGATAACAACATAATGCCTGAAGTGACTTATGTGTACGACCCTGCGCCAGTTTCCATTGATACCAACACTATTAACCTTACAGAATATTCTATTCCTGCAATAAAATATTCCAGAAAATACGGTGCAAACGGTGTTAACTGGATTCTTCTTCCGGATCTTGGAAGAACTGAAGGATGCATGGGCATCGACAAGGTAACAGCAGCTTCTATATCTGACGGCAAAATAACTCCGACAATGGAATATGACATTGAAGTTGAAGATGGAGACAGCATCAAGATTGCATTAGCAATACTGCCAACACAGGATGTCAATCCCGCTCGAGGATTAAGAATTGCAATGCAACTTGATGAAGGAAAAACTGAGATCTTAGATGCTCGCAGAGGCTTAGTAGATACATTTGATGAGTATACCACCGCAAATCTGAAGAATTCTAAGAAACTTAAGCCATTACCTCCCCATGGAACAATGGCTCTTAACGGACATAAGAGAGGCATGCGCAACGAAGTATTCGACAATCTTCGCTGGCTAGATGTCACTTTCCCCGTGACTACCCGGGGTAAGCATACTCTTAAGATAAAGATGGTAGATCCGGAAATCGTTGTTGAACGCATCGTCGTAAATCCCGACGATTCCCGTTACAGTTACTTCGGACCTCCCGAAAAATGATTATTACAAAGAATTTTAAATCATTATAATAGAGCCCAACTCAAAAATTTGAGTTGGGTTCTTATTACTTTATGATGCTATCCTACTCATTTAGATCATCGATTATTGTATCGTTGGTCTTTTGAGCCTTGCGATAGATTACCATTACTACTATTCCACCTATCACTCCTCCTATGACTCCGCCAATGATTCCTGCATAACTCATCGGATCATTGCCAATTGACATAAGTTGGCTATTAAATATAGCGTTTGCAAAAAGCACAAGCCATACTATTGCTAACGGAAATGCTATGCAAAGATGAATGAATCGTTCTTTCTTTTGCTTTATTAGAAGTTTTCGCACTTCCATCATGCTGCATCTGCTGAATATTTTTGGTGATATTCTAAATGTACGCAAATCAACAGCAGCATCTATTAAGCCAATAATCAAAAATGTAAAGGCATACCATTGAGAAATCTCAAAGAAAGCGCATGCAATGACAAATATTATATACGTGATCGGAAGAATTACAAATTCAGCCTTAACGAAAATATCCATCCATGATACTCTTTGACGCATTACTGTGCGCATCAATTTCTCATTTATTATCTGCTCTTTATCAAGACTCTGCTTCAGAGCCTTCATTTCTTCTTTCAATATATTAAGTTCATCCATATTCTTAAATCTTAATGCGTAATTCATCATTGAATT
>CAMWQF010000350.1 GCA_947176285.1 uncultured Porphyromonadaceae bacterium | reverse complement strand
GTATTAAGACAATTGATGATTAAACTATTTTACGAATAATTATCATTTATAAGAGGCTTTCGTTACTTTTGCTTCAAAAACCAATCCGCAGAAGGTGATTCATTGGCTATTCTTCGTTCTGCCCATTCCCATTCGTAGCATGCCGGTGTTGGCTTGAAGAACGGGGAAGACTTTTCGTTCAATTGTCCACTCACATCTTGACGGTGATATTTACGAAGTTCATCAATACGGAGAGTGGTTATCATAACGATTGGGAAATCACCTCCTTTAATTTTCATTACATCCATATGGATGTTTTTGGTAGGCTGTACAACTTTAGTATCTCCATAATCAGAGGAATTAGTCTGAACAATGAAACAATGAAGATCCCGAGTCCATGATTCCGTAATATTTGCAAAATAATGAATATCTCGGTTATATTCAATCGCTACAATGAAATCAACCTTTGACTTAAATATTGCACGGTCTGAGATATTGCTAAGCTCGAAACAGTTGTAAGTAGAGAAATAGGTCTTTCTCCAATGGATCAAATGATATATCGGCTTGATGTTAGGCTCCTTTTTATGGTAAGCCGCAAGAAGTTGTTGCTCACCTGGCGCATAATAATTCTTTTTTCGTATCACAAAAGCTGCAGTATCATAACACCGCATTTTTACAGGAAAAATATTGAAGCTCAGATTATACGCCTCCATTTTATCCAAATAGTCATTCTCATTTACTTTTTCCTTGCTCGGAGTGACATAGAATTCCAGACCTCCAATGATAGCACAATCATTTCTTACAGCATGGTCAGCAAGCAAAGGCAGCCATTCGACTGGAATAGAGGTTTCAGGAAACACCAGCATTTCCACTTGTTTTTTTGCCGAGTAATTGAGAACTTCAAACAGTTTTTGTCTCCTTCTGTTGGATTTATTAGGCTTTCCTATAATGGATTTGACTAAATCTTCTTGCTCAATTTTCCAATTTACTATTCCAATGCGTTTATCAGGATTTATATCAAAATTTTCTAGCTCATCGTTAATTTCTGCAATTTGAATTGCGAGCCCACTTTTATCAACATTTGTAACCTTTAGGCACTCCTTGAAATACTTTGAATGAACCTCATTGTTTCGTTCCGATTCATTCTGAAACAAACCTCGCCACTCATAATTAAAAATCCTAAATACCTCATTAAGGGCCTTAACCTCTGTAATATCAAATAGTTTTGGCTCTATGGAATTCGAAGATTGTTGGGTTGATAACCGATGATATATGTGGAGCAGTGTAATCTCATGTGGTTTCAGAAATACAGGCGTGACATATGGAGCATACGATTTAAGCTGAATCGCTTCCACTTTCTCTGAAATTAAATTTTTTCCTACCAATGATTTATCGCTATCTTTTGCCAAGGTATAACAATATCCTTTGAGATACTGATACTGATGACGAAAAAGGTAAGCTCGCCTGAAATTCTCACTCATAGTGCGAAGTTCCTTGTCATTCTTAAGAAAGCATTTGGATAGCATCCCAGGAATAATCGACATTGCCATAGCTATGCTGAGTTTCAAATGCTCCTTAAGCGCCATCCTGACTTGCGTTTTATCCAAGTCGGGAATGTTAGCAGATTCCTCATCAGCCTTTTCCACCTCGACCTTCTCGATAGCGTTGACAGCCTGTTTCCAAAAAAGGTCTAAGTGCTTAGGCTGGCCGTTGATGACGAAATAGGTTGCCACCTTTTCCCAGAGTGAATTCATCAGGATGGTGGTTCTTCCTTTGAAATATGTAAGGATTTGCTTCGCCGATGCATCAGCATCCTCTTTTGATGCAGGCTCAAAAGGTAAGGTCGAAAGAAATATCTTCTTAGCGAGATATTTCGATGCGCCATACTTATCCTCGCTAATCCCTTCAATATTACGAAGTTTATTAATGGAATCGGATATTTCAAGCCGAAAAGCCTCATCATCAAACTCAAGATTGATTTCTTCCTCCCATGGCAAATATCGGAATTCGCTTCGGTTCTTTTCCAGTTGTTTCTTGAATTTATTGATTGCAGCCTTTGACTCGTTACAATTGAAATATTCCATAATGACTTTACTCAACTGAATTTGGAATTTAGAGTCTCCAAACTCGATTGAGTAGCTAATCCCATTGTCTTTAGAAATTGAATTATCTTCCCCTTCAGAGCTATTGGTATTCGCGTTTCCTTCAGATTCTCTTCTATTTGAAGGTGCCGAGTTCCTTAAGAAGCGTACGGTTGTGCTAGATGAAATATTAGCACCTTTTTCATAAGTTACCAAATGGTCACTTATGAACCCATCGATATAGGAACCGCTTTCTTGATGTTTGGTAATTTTCAATCCCTTCCCGGAAAAGACCAGTAAGATGTCGTCAACATACCTTCCATAGTATGTTGGCGTTACATAGTTCCGTACATAGTCATCGAACGGTTTGAGGGTAAGATTTCCTAATAGTCCTGATGAAGGCAACCCTAAAGGCAGCATAACTTTCCCTTTTACCTTAAGGCTGAATTTACTAAAAACACTTGCATATCTCTCATGAATTCTTTGAAGAAGTCCACAGAGTCTTTCTTCTTCTTCTTCAAGTTTCTCATCACTATTGAGAAATGTCTTTACTAAGTCGGTAACATTTATTTTGATATTATAGAAATACCGCTTGATGTCAAGACTGAGTATTACGGCATTCTCCTTGTTATTGAGAGCCTGCGACACTTTGTTAAGACCATTGTCTCGCCATTGTTGATATCCAATGAAATATGGATCATAGAGCATAAGTCCAGAAGATACGGAATCATACTTTTCATCATCAGTTTTTTCTACTCCATCGAATATAGAAAGGCGATAAGCATAATTATCGCGGGATATATGATTGTGGAGACGCTGACCCAACTTGATTGTCCAAAGAGTGGAAATGAGATAGATTTCAATTGGAGCATCAATGATAAAATTACATTTCTGAACTATATAGTCTTCTATTGGGACTTCGTTAGATATAAAATGCTCATTAACAACGGTTGTTTCCTTTAATTGTTTGGGGACTAATGAATACTTGATATCCTTTAGCCAACCGTCAAAATCCTTTGTGTATTTTTCGTCATCATTATTCAAAAGACCACTCAAGGAGTCGATTTGATTTTTAAATTTTCTGATAAAATCTTCTCGTGCATCATTATTATGGCTCTCTCCTTCAAGCATTTTAATCTCGAACTCAGCGAGTTTATTTCGCAAAGTCAAAGGTTGTCCATTATAATAGACAAATGTCTTAAATTTGCGATAGGCATCATAGATATCCTGAACTGTTATTGTCATAAAGGATTGCAGTGTTATGAGATTATATACAAAGG
>CAMWQF010000349.1 GCA_947176285.1 uncultured Porphyromonadaceae bacterium | reverse complement strand
TCATAGAATAATTCACATTTTTGTAAAATAATTCCAAATATCTTACCATGAAAAGATTCAGGCATTCAAGTATTTTCATTATTATTACTTTATTCTCACTTGTAGTCATCTCATCCTTCTCCGGATGCATTAAGGATAAGACATGGCAAAAAAGTGAGGGGATGATCTGGAATACCATTTGGCACGCTACCTATCATGGCGATTCAGCTGATATTGCGGCTGCAATTGATTCTCTTAAGGAGGCTGAGAAAAGTTTGTCTATTTTTGACGATCGTTCACTAATTTGCTATATTAACAAGAATGAAAGCGGACCTATTGACCATCACCTGCTGAGAGTCTACGAAATGTCGCTAAAGGTGAATAAAATGAGCAAAGGTCTTTTTGACCCAACCCTCTCCCCTCTCATCGAAGCGTGGGGGTTTGGTGAAAACCATACCCCGACAGCCGACACCGCACTTATAGCCAACTTGCTTCCATCGGTAGGAATAGACAAGACAAAAGTAGAAAATGGAATGCTTATCAAATCTACTCCCGAGATGGCATTTAACTTTTCAGCCATCGCCAAAGGATATGGAGTGGATTTGGCTGCAAAGGCATTGGAAGATAAAGGATGTCACGATCTTATGTTTGAAATCGGAGGTGAAGTCGTATGTCGTGGACACAATCCTGAAGGAAAGAAATGGAGGATTCTTATAGAACTTCCTGATGAGGAATATCTAAAAGAAGTATTTAAAAATGAGAAAAAACCTACTTTCAAAGATCGTCTCGTAGTAGAACTAAACGATGAGGCTCTTGCCACCTCCGGCAACTATCGGAATTATCATTCAGAATCAGGACAAACTTATGGACACACAATATCGGCCAAGACCGGACGTCCGGTCAAGACCGATATACTGAGTGCTTCCGTTATTGCGCCCACATGCATGGAGGCTGATGCTCTTGCCACTGCATGCATGGTGATGGGTTCTTCAGACGCGATGGTAATGCTCCTTGAAGAGGATCTCGCAGGTGCCTTCATCCTCTATTCGGGTGAAGTCTTGATCAACGAAAAGATGAAGGAACACCTTGCAAAAAATCTCTAACCATCATAATTTCGGATTAGGCACAAACCAACCTATGGCTACGCCGAAATTCCAACCGTTGAGTGGAGTGCAGTATGAAGCAGAGACGGATATGGAGGCGAATGGCAATGTGCCTACCACACTAACCCTACCTAAAAAATCAGTTTTATGAAATGGCGCGTGCCACTGAGATGAATCGCGGAATTTAGTGAACACGTATGCATCTCCTCTTAACTGTATTCTCTGGAATATTTTCCATACCGGAATAGCACCAACAGCCACATAGTCGTCGCCCCGGAGATCGGGAATATAGCAGTTATCCATAGATTCCAACGGCATGAAAGAATATGATGTCATAAGATCTGTTGTCCTGTCTGAAAATCTTCGACCTATTGACATTCCTCCTTGTGCAAGTGCCCCTATATTAAAATTATTAGTCAGAGAATAATAATTATTCCAAAGCACTTCTATCTTCCCTCTCCATAAGGATTCCGTCTCCTGACGCCCTGATGGCGCGGTTTTATTTTGCATATGGCTTCCGCTTACAGATGCATAAAATCTGCGTCCGGAATCAGGGAAGGTGCGCTCGCCCAAAGTATTGTATTCATACTCAAGCATCGCTTTCCCCGTTTTGACACTATATTGCTCGCCATAGGCAGCCGATACCTTGAATAGTGCAGACCTGTCATGTCCTATTTCATAAGCAGCCCTAACGAAGTTCATATTTGAGACAAACGACTCGATGTTGGCACTGCTAAAGAAAAATGGAAGATTGGTATAATATTTTTTCTTTGAAACGACGCCCTCAAGAGAGATGTAAGACGGATGATATGAATTCAGTCTAACTCTTCCTTTAAGACGGGCAGCTACATATGACTGTCCTCCCCAAAGTGACAGAAGTGCATCAACAGAGTTTTTCTTAAGTGAGTGATAACCTATTCCGCCATATATAAAACTGCCCACACCGGTAGAAAGCCAACCGCCGGCAGATGCGCGCCAAGGATGCTTCAAGGTAGCCTTAAGCACCAGTTCATCACCATTTGCCTCCGGAAGAATCTCTTGCACATCACCTTGCGATATGGCATTATAGTATGCTTCCTCCACTTCATCTACAGTAATTTCACCATTTTTCCTCTCTCTGCTTTGGAATACAGATACAATATAATCATGATTCTTTCCAGTTAGCCCGGGAGTAGAAATACTATTAAAGGTGACTTCAGGAACTTTCTCTGCAAATTTTGCTCTTCTGGCATTTACCTCTGAAAGAGGACGACGAGCTTTGATACGCGATTTTATGGAGTCTACCCACTGCAGACCTGTTTTATAACCAATATTATAGATCTCCTGAGCTTCATCGAAAGAAAGGACTCCAAAATTTGTGACCGGCACTTGTATTTTTATTCCCAACTTCGGATCGACAGAATAATCATTATTTTGGATAATCAGATCTTCAAGTTCTGAATACATATTGTCGACATTAGGTTTTCCATCAGGCTTTGACACAGAAACTCCTATAATGAAATCGGGATGAAACTCATCGCGCATCACATCGACCGGGAAATTATCATAAATGCCACCGTCAAAAGCAAGAATGCTGTCTACCATGATTGAGCGGTAGACAAGTGGAAATGACATTGACCCTCTAACAGACTCACCAAGAGAACCTTTCCTGCACACCACCTTATGCTTTTTATATACGTCTGAAAAGACACATCTGAAAGGCACAAAAAGATTATCGAAATTTCCTCCACATGCTTTGGTGTAGGGAGTGAACAGTTTTAAAAACTCAATATTCATCGGAGTAGGATCAATAAGGCTTTTAGGCAATACTTGAGAAGCGATATTGACATTTTCTCCGCCAAAACTGATCTTTCCCCATTCCGGAGTTGGCTCAGGAGAACTTACAAATGAAAGATTGTCTTTATTGATTACCCCCATACTCCAATTGAGGAAATCTTTTGAAGTCATCATGTTGAGCATTGAATCAGGGGTCCAGCCGCAACTGTAGAGCGAACCTACTATTGACCCCATTGAGGTTCCGGCAACATAATCAATTGGAATATCATTGTCTTCCAATGCCTTTATCACACCAACATGAGCAACACCTTTGGCACCGCCGCCGCTCAAAACAAGACCGACCTTGTCGGCTGCCTGCGTTGCCACAGTCGCCAACAAGATCGCTAATATTACTAAGGTTCTGTTTTTCATAATAATAGTATAAGTGGGTTCGTGATTATACTATTATCAACAAACAAATCCTTATTTGGATTAACAAAAGT
>CAMWQF010000348.1 GCA_947176285.1 uncultured Porphyromonadaceae bacterium | reverse complement strand
GACCAGCAGGGCTTCAACTCTGTATATATGATGCTTGACTCCGGTGCCCGTGGTTCTAAAGACCAGATCCGTCAGCTTTCAGGTATGCGTGGTCTTATGGCAAAACCGCAGAAAGCCGGTGCTGAAGGTGGTCAGATCATCGAGAACCCGATTCTTGCAAACTTCAAGGAGGGTCTGAGTGTGCTCGAATACTTTATCTCTACCCACGGTGCACGTAAGGGTCTTGCGGATACCGCTCTTAAGACCGCCGACGCAGGTTATCTGACACGTCGTCTTGTAGACGTTGCTCACGATGTGATTATCAATGAGGAAGACTGTGGCACACTCCGCGGACTTGTATGCACAGAGATTAAGAACAACGAAGAAGTTGTTGCAACTTTGTCAGAGCGCATTCTCGGACGTGTATCTGTGCATGATGTGCGTGATCCTCACGATGATTCTATCCTTGTTCATGCGGGAGAGGAAATCACAGAGGCTATTGCTGAGAAAATTGAGAATTCAGCCATTGAATCTGTTGAAATCCGTTCGGTTCTTACTTGCGAATCTAAGAAGGGTGTCTGCGCTAAGTGCTACGGACGTAATCTTTCCAACCACAGAATGGTGCAGAAAGGTGAGGCAGTCGGCGTGATCGCTGCTCAGTCAATCGGTGAGCCGGGTACTCAGCTTACACTCCGTACATTCCACGTCGGTGGTGTAGCAGGTAACGTTTCCGCAGTTAAGGATGTGACTGCTCGCCATGACGGTCGCCTTGAATTGGAAGAACTCCGTTCCATCAAGAATAAGGATGGCGTTGATATCGTAGTTGGCCGTATGGGTGAAATGCGTATCGTTGAGCCTAAGAGCGGCATCGTGCTTACTAATGCCAATATCCCTTATGGTTCTCGCCTCTATTTCAAGGATGGCGATATGGTGACAAAGGGGGACATGATATGTGAATGGGACCCGTTCAATGCCGTAATCGTTGCTGAAGAGGGTGGTACTGTTCGGTTTGAAAATGTAGAAGAAGGTGTCACTTATCGAGTTGAGTCTGATGAGGCTTCCGGTATCCGCGATAAGATCATGATAGAGTCTAAGGACCGTAATAAGGTCCCCGCTGCAATGTTGCTTGACGAGAATGGCGAAGTGATCCGTACATATTCTCTTCCTGTAGGCGCCCACCTCATGATTGAGGATGGAGAGACTCTTGAGCCGGGCCAGGTGTTCGTTAAGATTCCTCGTGCTGCAGGTAATGCAGGTGATATCACCGGTGGTCTTCCACGTGTCACAGAACTCTTCGAGGCTCGCAACCCGAGCAACCCTGCAGTGGTCAGCGAAATTGACGGTGAGGTTAAGTTTGGTAAGATCAAGCGTGGTAACCGTGAAATTACTGTTACCTCTAAGCTTGGCGAGACTAAGGAATATCTCGTGCCGCTGTCAAAGCAGATTCTTGTTCAGGAAAATGACTATGTACGTGCCGGTACTCCTCTTTCTGATGGTGCTATCACTCCGAGTGATATCCTTAACATCAAGGGTCCGACAGCAGTTCAGGAATATATCGTGAATGAGGTGCAAGACGTTTACCGTTCACAGGGTGTGAAGATCAACGACAAACACTTTGAGGTAATCGTTCGCCAGATGATGCGCAAGGTGAATATCCTTGATCCGGGCGACACTCGTTTCCTCGAGCAGCAAGTGGTAGATAAACGTGATTTCATGGAAGAAAATGACCAGATTTGGGGTAAGAAAGTTATTACCGATGCCGGTGATTCTACCAACTACCGCAAGGGTCAGATCATCACTCAGCGCAAGCTCCGCGATGAAAACTCTTCACTGAAGCGTAAAGACTTGAAGGTGATGGAAGTGCGCGATGCCATGCCTGCTACATCGGAGCAGGTGCTTCAAGGTATCACACGTGCCGCTCTTCAGACTTCAAGCTTCATGAGTGCAGCTTCCTTCCAGGAAACTACCAAGGTTCTCAACGAGGCTGCTATCAACGGCAAGACCGACTATCTTGAGGGTATGAAGGAGAACGTGATCTGCGGTCACCTTATCCCAGCCGGTACAGGTCTGCGCGAGTATAATCGCATCGTTGTAGCCAACAAGGATGAACTTGCAGCCATGAATATTACTGATGACTACGCATCAGTAGTAGATGTAGAGGCTGTTGAAGCATAATTTAAAGCAAAGCATAATTAGTCTTTTTAAATATAATAGAAAAGGAGCGAATCTTTCGGGATTCGCTCCTTTTTTTAATTCCTTAATCTGCTGAATTATTTCTCCATTTTGCGGAGGAAGCATTCGAGTGTGTTGACCATGAGGCAGGCACGTGTCATTGGGCCCAAGCCTCCGGGAACCGGAGTTATGACTGATGCCACTTCTTTCACAGCGTCAAAGTCAACGTCACCGCACAGTTTGCCGGTCTCCGGATTGCGGTTTACACCTACGTCCATTACTGCAGCTCCCGGTTTCACCATATCTGCTGTCACGAATTTGGGTTTGCCTATCGCCACAACAAGTATATCAGCCTCTTTGGTAACTTCAGAGAGGTTCTTCGTGCGGCTATGTGCCATTGTTACGGTAGCGTTATGGTCGAGGAGAAGTTTGGATGCGGGGAGACCTACGATATTGCTTCTGCCGATCACCACAGCTCTCTTTCCTTCAATTTCTACTCCGGCTTCCTTAAGCATCATTATTATGCCTTGCGGTGTGCAGGGGAGCAGGCAAGGTTGTTTCTGCCAAAGAGCGGCAACGTTGAGAGGATGGAAACCGTCTACGTCTTTTTCCTTGGCAATAGCCTCTATCACTTTTGCTTCGCTGATATGCTTCGGAAGAGGAAGCTGAACGAGAAGACCGTCTACACTGTCGTCTGCGTTAAGTTCTGCAATCTTGGCAAGGAGTTCTTCCTCACTTACTGTATCTGGATATTTAAGGGTTGTATTTTTGAATCCCACTTCGCCGCAGTCGCGAGCCTTCCCGGTGACGTATGACACGCTTCCGGGATCCTCACCTACGAGTATTACTACGAGATGAGGCACACGTCCATATTTTGCCTCGCATTCCTTAACTCTTTCCGCCACGCCTTGCTTCACTTTCTTTGCAAGAGCAGTTCCGCTTACTATTTCAGCCATATTTATATTTTATTAGATTTTTCTTCAATGCAAAATTAGCACTTTTTTTTCTTTCCGACAAATTGAGGATTTTGAATTTGTTGATTAGAGGTGATTTGGTGCATTTTAAATTTAGTTGAAGGTGATTTTAGCGAACAGAATCGGGGGCGTGAGCGTTTTAGTGTTGTAACTATAAACTAATATTGAAATAATAATTTTTATGCTTGGATATATATCTATAGGAGTGCTGTCTA
>CAMWQF010000347.1 GCA_947176285.1 uncultured Porphyromonadaceae bacterium | reverse complement strand
GATTAGACCGCAGATTGGACAGCTGATGAGAAGCAGTAAAAGAAGATAAACGGTATGAGTAAGGTATATCAACATCGCGCGAGCGCGAGAAAGATTAAATTCTTTAAAGATTGAAATCGCGTAGGCTCTTGACTATCTGATGATTTTTTATTAACTTTGCAATCAAAACAAGAACTGACAGAATGAAGGCAAACGAGATACAGGATCTTTTTAACAGTTTCGAATCAATAGCTATCGAATACGATGGCGTAGAATGTTGGAGTGCACGTGAACTCGTACCCGTAATGGGTTACGCGCAATGGCGAAACTTCCAGTCAATCATTGAAAAAGCAAAAGATTCTGTTACTAATGCAGGGGAAAATATATCAGACCATTTTGCTGACGTCAGCAAAATGGTCACACTCGGGTCAGGTGCTGAGCGTCAAGTAGATGACGTGATGCTTACTCGCTATGCATGCTATCTTGTAGCGCAAAATGGCGACCCTCGTAAACCGGAAATTGCTTTCGCTCAGAACTATTTTGCGGTTCAGACACGTCGTGCAGAGCTTGTTCAGCAACGACTACTCGATTATGAACGTGTTAAAGCTCGCGCAAAACTTGCTGAAACGGAGCATACACTATCCGGAGTGCTATATGAGCGCGGGATCGATTCCAAAGGATTTGCAATAATCCGTACTAAAGGGGATCGAGCCCTGTTTGGTCTTGATACCGCGACAATGAAGCGCCGGGTTGGAGCCCCAGAGAAAAGACCTCTTGCCGACTTCCTGTCAACAGTCGCCATCAAAGCAAAGGATCTTGCAGCAGAGATGACTTCCGTCAATGTTCAGCAGAAAGATCTCCATGGACAAGTTGGAATAGAACGGGAACATATAGATAACAACAGCGCCGTCCGGAATATGCTGCTTGATCGAGGAATCCGACCCGAAGCGCTTCCTGCCGGAGAAGATGTAAAGAAAGTGGAACGTCGCCTAAAAGCCGACGAAAAGAAAATCCTCCCAAAGAAAAAGAAATATTAGCAAAAGAGTTGGAGATGTCCTCTTCTGGAATAAAGAAAATCCTGAGAACATTGAAAGACTCTGGTCGTATTCAACGTGTAGGACCAGACAAAGGAGGCCATTGGGAAGTTCTCGAATCAAAATAAGTCAATTCATTTTAGTTCAACGGGCGCGATCTTCATAGTAATTAAAGACTACATGCCTCCCGGACAAGAAAAAGGGCCATAATTCAAATTATGAATTGTGACCCAACTGTGGTCCCACTTGGGCTTGAACCAAGGACTCCCTGCCAGATTATGAACACGGAGAGTCAGGTGCTCAAAATTAAAAAAGAGCCTAAAAGGCTCTTTAAACTGTGGTCCCACTTGGGCTTGAACCAAGGACTCCCTGCCAGATTATGAACACGGAGAGTCAGGTGCTCAAAATTAAAAAAGAGCCTAAAAGGCTCTTTAAACTGTGGTCCCACTTGGGCTTGAACCAAGGACTCCCTGCCAGATTATGGACAAGGAGAGTCAGGTGCTCTGAAATAAAAAATCCGAATTCTTTGAGAATCCGGATTGTCGTGGTCCCACTTGGGCTTGAACCAAGTACTCCCTCCAGATTATGGACACGGAGAGTTAGTTGCTCTGAAAATAAAAAATCCGAATTCTTTGAGAATCCGGATTATCGTGGTCCCACTTGGGCTTGAACCAAGGACTCCCTGATTATGAGTCAGGTGCTCTGACCAACTGAGCTATAGGACCTGCGCGCGTTTTTGCGTTTGCGACTGCAAAGTTACTGCTTTTTTTTGTTTTGTGCAAATATTTTCGGAAATTTTTTCCAAAGGAGCGGCGTTTTTCTTTAGTTACCGCTATTTTTCTTTTTAATAACACCGGTTTTCTTTAAAAATTTGATTAATTTTGTATCTTGAATGGGCCTAAAATCCTACAGCATGGATTTTGATCCTGTCGTAATAGTTTTGCATCATATTGAAATAGATTTTGTATACCATCAGCATATTTTATGACTGTTAGAGAAGAATTATTGGAAATGCGTAGCAGACTTGATGGCATCTTCGATCGCCGCGAGCGAGAGGCCATCATTCTCCTCATATTCTCCCACGTAAAAGGTTGGAGTAGGGTAGATCTGATTATTAATGAAGGCAAAGAACTATCAGATTTCTCCAAAAAGGAGATTGACAGAATGATAGATCGTCTGCTTCTCGGCGAACCAATCCAATATATCACAGGCAACGCCCGTTTCTACGGAATGGATTTCAAAGTGCGCCCCGGTGTCCTTATACCCCGGCCCGAAACAGAAGAACTTGTAGATTGGATTTGCGATGATGCCAAAGGAAAATCTGACCTGTCAATTCTTGATATTGGCACAGGTTCAGGTTGCATTGCCATATCCTTGGCGAAACACCTCTCATTCCCAAGCGTTACAGCCCTCGACTTTAGCCAAACAGCAATCAATCAGGCAAAAGAAAATGCGGAACTTCTTAAGGCAAAGATCAAATTGATAGAGTCTGATATGTATCAATGGCAACCCCCTTCTAACGCCTACGACATCATAGTAAGCAATCCTCCTTACATCGCCCCCGACGAGAAAGCCGACATGGAAGTGCGGGTCAAGGATTTTGAACCGGAAGAAGCACTATTCGTTGAAGCCACCGACCCTATAAAGCCTTATAAGAGAATAGAGGAAATAGCGGCAAGGACCATTAAACCGGATGGAAAAGTCTATCTTGAACTCAACCCTCGTTTTGCCGAACAAGTCAAAGCATATTATGAATCTAAAGGATGGCAAGATGTTACAGTGCGACTTGATTCATATGGTAAAAATCGTATGTTAAAAGCCTCGAAATCATGAAACGTAAACCCACAGCCGAAGCGATGCTTGTGAAAATGGCAGGACTTTGTGCCGGTGCCGAACAATGCACTGCTGACATCCGGCAAAAGATACTCAAGCAAGGATTTGCATCTGAAGAAGCGGATAAGATGATCGCTTATCTTCGTGCAAACAAATATCTTGATGATTCCCGTTATGCCCGAGCATATGCAGTCGACAAAGTCCGTTTCTCCGGATGGGGAAAGATGAAGATTCGTATGGGGCTGAGAGGTAAAGGAATGTCTGATTCTATGATTGCGCAAGCCTTGGAATATATCCAGGATAAAGATTATGCAGAGGCTCTTGAAAAAGCCATGCTTGCAAAAGCCCGTTCCCTCGACCTCAATGATATCAAAGACCGCCAAAAACTCTATCGTCATCTCGCATCCCGAGGCTTCGAATCCCATCGAATAATCTCCGCTATTAGATCCCTCCTAAACCAATCCCCTTAACTCCCTAAACCCTAACCCCACTAAAC
>CAMWQF010000346.1 GCA_947176285.1 uncultured Porphyromonadaceae bacterium | reverse complement strand
CTGAGGCATTATTGTCTATTTTCGTCCGAAATCGGCGGGTATTTCACCCCAGAGTTCGGTTTGCCATTTCATGATTTTCACGGGCCAGGAGTGGGAGCGGATCCAGACGAGTCCGCGACCGAGCAATTCGAATAGCCGTGCATTTCGGTCGGTCTGCTTCAACTGAGTCTTCACCTGCCGGTTGCGCACCCAGGCGAGAGCAGTCTTTGAGTCGGAATATATGTTGTGCCACTCATTGCGGCGGTGCATTTCCGCAAGGGCATGGACAATTGCGAGAAATTCGCCGATGTTGTTGGTGCCATCTTTGAAGGGACCTACCTTGAATAACTCACGTCCGGAAGCGAGTTCTACGCCGCGGTATTCCATTATTCCGGGGTTTCCTTGGCAAGAAGCATCCACAGCCCAAGCATCTTTATCTATGTCAGGGTTAGACATATAGGATAGTGATGAAGGAGTGGGAGAGAGGCTTTCCCTATGTCCGGCAGCGGAAATAAGGAGAGAACCGAGATCGGCGGGGTTGCTGTCGTCGTCAGCACCGCGGAATGCTTGTGCCGCCTCGGCAGCAGATGAGAAACTTTTGAATTTCGCTCCCGGGAAGTTCAGTATCTGCTCTTCGCAGTCGCTCCAATTGTCGTAGACACCTGGCTCTCTTCCTGCCCAGACTACGTAATATTTCTGTTTAGCCATTAGTCAAGTCCGGCAGCGCGTTTGATGAGTTTGGGAATATCTGTGTTGTCGAGGCTGCCCGTGAAATACTGAGCGTTTGCCCCGATAGCATATACAGGCACGAAATTGCCGGCGTGATAGGTCGTGGTCCATCCAATGCCCATATGATAATTGAGAATCTCAAATGCTTTGGCAGTGAAGGCATTGAAAGTGTGATAAAGAGTTTTTTCATCCTCAGCACGCTTCGTGATGAATGTTTCATCGAAGAGTTTCTTCAGTTCTTCGGTCTGGTGCCGGTCGACGGGAACTTTCGACCAGAAACCAAGTTTATTCTTCAGCACTTCTTCCATTTCTTCCCAAGTAGGATTCTTTGTCTCTTTGCCCCAGTTGCGTGTCCAGTCAGCGAAAGCGTCTTTTGAAATTTTCTGTGCATCGGCATAAGCAATGTTATAGGCTCCGCCATTTCTGCCATAAGCCATTGCTCCGGTGTCATGATCGGCAGTGACCACAATCAGAGTCTCCGAGGGATGGCGCAGATAGAACTGATATGCCACGTTGATTGCATCCTGGAAATTGAGGATTTCCTTAATCACTCCGCCTCCGTCGTTGGCATGTGCCGCCCAGTCGATATTCCCTCCTTCAATCATCATCAGGAATTTGTCGGGATTGACGTTTTCGAGAGTATGAAGACATGCCTCAGTGATTAGAGCGCAAGTGAGATAACCGGGGATAGAGTCAATCGTGTATCCCACTTGTCCGCCACCTGCATTTTCGGGCATCAACAGCACTTTCTGAGGGAATTTCCCACCCTTTCGTTTTAGTTCGCTGAAAGCGGCATACCCTTCTGCAATCTCGTAATTTCCTTTACGCATTACATTGAGGAACTCAGCGAAAGCCTCATCTCCGGCACCATGCAATTTGAAACCGCCTCCTGCCAAAAACGACAGTCCGCTCTCGGCAGCCTGGGGAGCGATGGTCTCTTTCATGCCTCTGTTTTCAGCGTGTGCATACCATGCAGCGGGAGTCGCGTCGTCAGCCTGCACTGTGGTGCCTACACCTACGGCATAGCCAGCCTTCATGAAATCAACGGCAATGCTATTGACAGGAACCGTGTCGGGATCCATGCCAATCATGGAGTTTTTGGTTTTGTATCCTGTAGAGAGGGCGGTTCCGGCAGCAGCAGAATCAGTGATAGGAGAGGAGGCTGAGTAGGAGCGTGCCTGTGAGGCAACTGGAAATGTCATCATCAATATGGGTTGCTCGCTTTTCAGGACATCGCGGTTGTAGGCTTCGGTAGCGTTGACATGTCCGAGTCCCATACCGTCGCCGATAAAGTAGAATACATATTTAGCATCGTCGGCTGAGGCAGCCAATGAGGCAGCCATCAAAAGAGAGGATAGAATTAGTTTTTTCATGGGGGTATGAAGTTGTCAGATAGTATTTTTCAAAATGAAGAAGCGTCCTGATTATTCGTGTCGCCGTATCTTGATTGGGATTGCGTTTTCCGGAATATTTTCAATATTGTCAACCACCAATAGGAGATGGCCACCACCGCCGGCTCCAAGCATTTTCCATGCGAGGGCATAGGGGCGCACCTTGTCGATCCATTCCGCGACACCGGGCTGCATCATAGCGGGGAACATTGCCACCTGGGCATTGAAGGAGTCTTGAAATGATTTGGCGAAAGCGGGGAGATCTTTGTTAAGTATAGCCTGCCAGCAGCGGTCGGCTGCCCCGGTGAGATCTCTGACTTTTTCAGGAGAGATTTCTTTGCCTTCAACTACAGAGCATCCGGGACGGCGTGGAAACATGGGGAGAATGCAAAGATGAGATTCAAGCCATGAAAGGATCTCTTCGTCATGGTTTGTCTGGATTGTCTTAGGCCAATAGTGGCCATCATAGAAATGGCGTGAAAGACCGGACACGCAGATTCCTATGGCATCCTGTGCTCCTGAGATGTGACCTTCATTTTCGGGATTGTTCTCAAAGCAGAAGAGGAGTCGGGCAAGCATTTCTTCGTTGTAGGCGGGAAGTTCGTAGGGCCAAATCTGTTTGGCGGCATTGCGGGTGGAAGTAGACATGCCGCCACGTTCCATAAACTCGTGGGTCGGCTCGATGGAGGCTGTTATCGCCCATCCGGAACCGTGTTCCGATACATATGGCTGGTCGATCCAAGTGCCGGCAATGTCAATGCGATAAGGGATGTTGCATTTCACTTCTTTTCGCAGAGCGGTGGTGGACCGTGCTTTGAGACCGGCTTCGGGTTCGCGTTGCAGGACTACGTATTCGATGCCCCGCTCTTCGCAGAACTGCCGTTTTATTTCGCTGCCGCCATCGGAGTTTACTACGAATACGTCGGGCTTATATCGCTCTACTGATTCAATGAAGTCCATCATACCGCTTCCGGTGTTGATGCAAGCATCGGTCACATAGCGGATGGCCTTCACCATATAAAGCCGTTCTTTTTCAGAGTAAACGGTTTTCCTGTTTTTGAGTTCTGCGATAGTTTTGTCGGAGCCGATTCCTACATATAGGTCGCCGTATTTGGAAGCCTCTTTGAAGAATGCGACATGTCCGGAATGGAGCATATCGTAGCAACCGGAAACGAATACTCTCTTATTTTTTTTCACCACTTGCTTCATGATGCAAAATTAGCAAAAAAAATTAATTTCCGCAAGATGAAAG
>CAMWQF010000345.1 GCA_947176285.1 uncultured Porphyromonadaceae bacterium | reverse complement strand
TGCTGACCGTGACCGTGACCCCGAGGCTCCGGTTCGTGATAAATGTCGTCCAGACACGCGGTGACGCTTCCGGTGACAGCGACGACGACCACGATCCCTGGAAGGACGAATACCTCTATTGGATACTGTAAGGGAATAACCTTTAAATGAATAAAAACAATTTTAACCATGCATATTTTCAAATCAATATCAAAAACAGTTCATATACTTGCTCTGACTATGGTTGCCATTGGTATGAACTCATGTGCAGAAGAGGTATTTGATAGACCCTTAGGAGGAATTGACACTTCCGAAGGAAATATCAGCATACTGTATGAGGTCGAGGGCGATATACCACTGACACGAGGCATAGCGGCTACTGAGCACGAGATGAATCTCAAGGATGTATATATTCTTTATTTTGACAATGATAAAGATCCTGATAATTTCGGAAAATTTACCGGCTATACAAGAACCTCTGCTACAGATCCAACAACACTTAGATTTGATCCTCCTGAAAGTGTATTGGACGATCATGACTACAGACTTCTTGTAGTGGGAAATGCAGATGCGTACACAGAAAATGGGATTGATAAACTCTCAAGCAGACTTGACGCCATGTTGGCAACCGCTGATAAGACCTATGACATTGCAGAAGTGCAAAAAAATTTACTCGCATATTCAGCGGATGAAGTGACTTCTGAAAAACCGGGAGTCTTGCCTATGTGTGGACGTTTTGTAAGCCAGACAGAAGATCAGGAGAAAATTTTCAGGATAAAGAGATCTCCAGAGGGAATGAAAATTCCGGAAAACTGCATCTTCAGATTCCAACGAGCAATATGCAGGATAGATATCCATAATCTTGTTGGAGACGTGCTTGACATTAAATATGTAAGGCTAGTGAACACCCGAGATCATGGGGCCTTTTTCTTCGATGGCATGAATCAAGGGAATTTCCATGATTTGACGTTTACTTCTGACGAAGTTAACTCGGCTTACATAGAAATGCCGGAGGACGCACAAACGGAATCCGGAACAACTGGCAAACTACAGCGTCTTGAAGCAGAGATGTATTGCTTTCCCAATACGAGGAACACTTGCCTCCCAAATGACACTGAAACTACAGCAATATTGATAGCCGGATATTACATTGAACCTGATACTCATGAAAAGGACTCTAAACTGACCTATTATCGCTTTAACCTAAGTAATGCCGGGGATGCCCAAACATTACAAAGAAACTTCTGCTATCGCGCTACTATTAAAGGAGTAAGACAAAGAGGTTATGACACCGAAGAGAAAGCATATAATGCAACTAGTCCGATATTTACTTATGACATTTCAGAGGAATGGGATACAGATGACGACAATGTTGTGACTGATCAATATGGCAATTTTCTTGTCGTAAGCAAGAGCCTTCTGACTTTCTCCGGTGACCAATGTGGTGCTGATGTAGTAAAACTTACTGTAAATGTAAGCGAGAACATGACTTGGGAACTCCAGATGGCGGATGAAGAGACCAGAACATGGTTTCAAGCAGAACCCATAATTGGAGCTGAGAGCGAGACCATAAAAGCATTTACCTGCGGACCTAAAGAAGAGAATCACAGTCAGTTCTACAGAGAGGGTAAACTGATTATAATTGCAACAAATTTAAAGACAGGAAGTGAACTTAGAAAGGAAGTCCGTCTTGTTCAGCTTACAACAAACGGTGATGTAAAGTGTTTGATAGTGAATGACTACATGTCTGATTTCGATCAGGAGGTGTCTAAGTATGGACAGACTATCAGTTACAAGGTCATTACAGGAAATCCTACCAATATGTGGAAAGCAAAAGATGTAGATGGCAAAGCGAACAGTTTCGGCAGTGATATAATTAATTTTACTGAATCCGGGACGAACGGCAATCACTTTACAATCACTTTTCCAGCTAATATTTCTGAAGAGAGAAGTATCAGAATCAAATTTGAATTTGACTGTGGAATTGCTGAGGAAAACAGCAAGATAAAACCAATATATGTAACGTTTCATCAAGACAAATGCGAACAGCCATTAACTATTGAAAATTGGCCGGCTGATGGAGAACTTACTCTGAATTGCTTTGACACTACAACGGGATGGCAAACGGCCAATGGAGTAGCTCAATCACGAAAGTTTACGGTACATCTGCAGAAGCCTGAAGAACACTACTTCACGGTGACTTCTACATTTGATAAATACAGGGATTTGACACTTAACGATTGTAATGGATTATATGGATTAGGCCATGAATATAAGTCTGTTCACCCAGGCAATTATGCTTTTTTTAGTGGAACTGCTAAAGATACATATAGTGAAAGTCATTACAATGATATTCTTGATGATCGCACATCTAGCAATCCTAGTTTTTTTATCAATGCTTTTAGAATGGGGCCTGGAGATCCTACTATAGACGGGATTATTACAGTTGAAGTAAAAGACAAGAACAATCCAGATGCAATTATTCCAAATGGGAAATTGTCATTAACCGTAAAATTAACAGTTCCTTCTGATGAATATATGCTTAACGATATAATGATCAGAAATCCTGATAACGGTTGGATATATATAATGGATAGGAATATTGGATGTGATGCAAGAATGAATAAAATTGATTCACAAGTATTTCCCAATAAGGCAATGTGGTGTCATATTGAGCAAACACTATATCCGCAATATGATACAGGTTGGAAAATCACTAATACCACCAATGATGCAAAATGGTTGGGGCATTCTCCTTTGGAATTTCCGTTTATTAATACTAATCCAAGCCATATAGATAAAAGTTTGACTAAATATATAACTCAATGGAGAAACGAATTGAAACTATACCACAATCATCTTGGAGAAATGTATGAAAAAGCAGACGAATACCCATGGATGCCAACAAACATTTATATTTCAGATGCTTTAAAAAACAACATATGTGTATCCAAAAGTAGATATTTTATTCTTACAGACCCTCAGTTATGCCCAATTAACACTAATACGAAAAAAAAGATTCGTGTTGCTTGCTGGTTGCCTTCAGGATGTCCTGTCGGTTATATAAATATGGGAAAAAGCAAGAAACTTGATGGTACTGTGATAGCTTTATATTGTGGAAGAAATGTTACGGAAGCAAATTTTTGTGGAGTTTCAACCCATATGGATGCAAGATTTGTAGCTGAGTTAGTTAGACTATCATATATGATTGGACATAAAACTCTAGATGAAGAATGGACTCTACCTGAAAGTAAAATTAACGATCAGATCAAATATTATAAGGAACATATTCTCCAGTGTTACGGCACAGTGAAATTTGAATAAGGTTATGACGCTAAATGATAATATTCCTATAGAAAGACTATTAGTGTCAATACTAAA
>CAMWQF010000344.1 GCA_947176285.1 uncultured Porphyromonadaceae bacterium | reverse complement strand
TTAGGGTTGGTAGAGGAAACGCTTGATGCTGCGTTTGGGAGTCTTTTCGAATTCATTGTCGAATACTCTGATTTCGGAAATCTTGGAATATGCCGGGAGTTGGGGGTTGAGAAGCTTAAGGTCTTCATCCATCACAGCATCCACTTCCTTTCCATCTTTCTTAATGGCTTCAAAATCAGGATAAATCAATGCCACGAGTTTCCCTTTGTCATCAATCACTACTGATTCCACAACGTAGGGAAGATTATTGATCTTCTGTTCGATTTCTTCCGGATAGATGTTCTGTCCAGACGGACCAAGGATCATAGTCTTCGACCTGCCCATAATGCGGATGAATCCATCCTTGTCTCGAGTCACGAGGTCGCCGGTATTCATCCATCCATCGCGCATCACTTCCTTTGTGGCTTCTTCATTCTTGTAATACCCTTTCATCACATTGTCGCCTCTCACCCAAAGATTGCCCGGAACAATCTCTGGATCAGGAGAGTCAATCTTAGCCTCCATACGCTCTACTATCTTGCCTACTGTTCCCGATTTTGTCTTTTCCGGTCTTTCATAGGTGATGAGTGGTCCGCATTCTGTCATGCCATATCCTACTGTTACCGGGAACTTGATTTTCATAAGGAAATCATTCACATCAGCATTAAGGGCAGCCCCGCCGATAATGACTTGCTTCACTCTTCCTCCGAGAGCCTTGATTAGTTGGTCTTTGATCTTGCCGAGGATAATACCCTTGATAATTGGGAGTTTGAGCAAGAATTTCATCTTTGGTTGCTCTATGACAGGGAATACCTTTGTCTTGACAATCTTCTCAAGCACAAGAGGCACAGTAATGATAAGTTTTGGTTGGATCTCAGCAAACGCTGTCAGCAGTATCGCCGGCGATGGCGTTTTCCCAAGGAATGTGCAGTGACATCCTTTTGCAAATGGATGAAGCATCTCTATCACCATGCCATAGAGATGGGCGAGTGGCAGCATATTCAGCACCCCGTCGCCCGGCTTGAGGAAGGTGAGGAATTCCATGCAGAATTTTATATTGCTCCATATTGAACGATAGGGGAGCATCACTCCCTTGCTCATCCCCGTTGAGCCGGAAGTATAGTTGATGACTGCAAGTTCCTCAGGAGTGTCATGAAACCAATGTATATCATTGGCAGAGAATCCATGAGGATATTTGTCGTTGAAAAATTTATCAATATTCTCTCTTGCGATAGTGAGATTTTCCGATCTGGAAAGCGGCATGCCGAGTTCGCTGATGTAAAGCACTCCCTGAAGTGATGGAAGATCAAGATTATCAAGATGTTTCCAAATTGCTTCATCTATAAAGAGCAGTTTTGCATCGGAGTGATTCACGAGATGATGGATGGTCTCAGGTTTAAACTCATGCAGGATAGGCACAGCCACCGCTCCCGAAGTAAGGCATGCGATAAATGCGATAGCCCATTTTGCTGAATTCTTTCCGCAAATAGCAATTTTATCTCCCGGTTCCACTCCGGCTGCTTTGAAAAGAATATGCAGTTTTTCTATCATTTGTGCCACTTCGGCATAGGTATGCGTCTCTCCTTTGAAGTCTGAAAGTGACGGAAGTTCCCAGTTTCGGCGAACAGATGCCTCTAATATCTCATTAAGAGATTTAGGAATATTTGTGAAGATCTGGTCGGTGTCTGTTATTTCTACGCTCATTTGCGCTTTTTTCTCTTTGCTCATGGTAATTTTTGTTTTAAGAAGTGAGGTTTATAGTGTGTTTCTTAGTGGAATTCATCCTTACTCACTACTTTAAACAAATAAAAAGGCTCGCTGGTTTGCGAGCCTTTCAATATAAAGCATTTAAGTGTGCTTTTTTTAGTCTTGATTGAGGTTTACACGCTTGAAATCAACCACTACACAACCCTTAACTTCGCTGTCGAGATATTGTCCGACGGTGAGTTTTGCATCGCGGTGGTATTCCTGCTCCATAAGGCAGTTTTCCTTAAAGAACTTGTTAAGACGGCCGTTAGCAATGTTCTTAATCATAGCTTCAGGCAGGTTAGCTGCTTTTTCAGCACCAACTTTTTCAGCAATCTCAGCAGCCTTGTCGGCTTCTTCACGAGTCAGCCATCCCTTAGCGATGTTGCTTTCCACGTGGTCTGCACTGTCAACAAGATTTGGGTTAATGCCGGCTTTGCGGATAGCAGCCTCAACTGCTTTCTTCACCTGCTCTTCCTTAGTCTTTTCAACAGCCACTTTAAGTTCTCCTTCCACTACGTGTGCATCTACATGATCGCGATCGATAGCGATAGGATTCATAGCAGCAACCTGCATGCAGATTTCGCGACCAACAGCATTGCTTACACCTGGTACGCTGAGACCTACGATAGTAGCAAGTTTATTGCCAAGGTGCTCGTAAGCTGCAACAGAAGGAGCCTCTACGCATTCATAAGCGCCGAGTTCCATCTTTTCGCCGGTCTTGCCGATTTCGTCAGTGACGAGTTCAGCAACTGTACGGCCTTCAAGAGGAAGAGCCTTAACTTCATCAAGAGTCTTAGCGCCGGCTGCGACAGCAGCGTCAAGGATCTTCTTGGTGAGAGCGCGGAAAGATTCGTTCTTAGCTACGAAGTCAGTTTCGCACTTGAGGGCTACGATAGCAGCGAAGCCTTCTTTAGTGCCGGCAAGAACACAGCCTTCAGCAGCTTCGCGGTCTTCACGCTTAGCAGCCACAGCCTGACCTTTCTTGCGGATGATTTCGATGGATGCCTCGATGTCGCCGCCTGTTTCAGCAAGTGCGTTCTTACAGTCCATCATGCCTGCGCCGGTAAGGTTGCGCAGTTTTTTGATATCTTCTATAGATACTGCCATTTTGTTGAATGGTTTAGAAGTTTAGATGTTTAAAATTTTTAATCGTTTAAACGTTTAATTGTTTAAGCGATTGAGAGGGGAATGGATTTATTCAGCAGCGGGAGCTTCTGCTTCAGCAGCGGGAGCCTCTGCAGGTGCTTCAGCAGGAGCAGCCTGAGAACTGCGACGCACGCGACGACGCTTGCCCGGGTTTGCCTCTGCTCCTTCTTCCTCTTCTTTAGCGTCTGCTTTTTCTACGCTGCGTTCCTGAATGCCTTCAGCCATAGCTGAGCAAAGAGCGTCAAGAACGATTTCGATAGAACGAGATGCATCGTCGTTAGCAGGAATCACGAAGTCTACGTTGCTAGGATCAGAGTTAGTGTCGACCATAGCGAACACAGGTATGCCGAGACGGTTAGCCTCTGCAACTGCAATGTGCTCTTTCATAACGTCTACTACGAAGAGAGCGCTCGGGAGGCGACCAAGGTCAGCGATAGAGCCGAGGTTCTTTTCGAGTTTAGCACGCTGGCGAGTGATCTGGAGTTT
>CAMWQF010000343.1 GCA_947176285.1 uncultured Porphyromonadaceae bacterium | reverse complement strand
ATTTTACCTTAACATTAAGAAAATTTGTTAATTTTCTTTAAACTCGGCACAAAAGTAGTAAAATTTAATCACGCAAGCAAATTTTTCAACTTTTTTCTCTTATTTGCCCGATAAAAATTTATTCTTTGATTCATAGAAGAGGGTGAAATATCTCTTCATATTGTCGAGTTCCCACCATTTGCATACTCCTACAGGATGCTGATCGAGATTATAGATTTTTGCATCTTCCATCGATAATATAAAGGGAGAATGTGTGGAAATCAAAAATTGACATTTCCCATATCTTGCAAGATATGATATTATTGATGCAAGTTTGATCTGAAACTCACACGACATACTGTTTTCTGGCTCATCAAGAAGATACAATCCAGGAGCCTCCAATAGTTCTGACAACTTCATCAATGCAGTCTCTCCATTGCTGAATCCTCTTTCCATTTTGCCAATTTTATCAAGAAGTATCTTATTAAATGTCTTATTGCTATGGCGCATGCTGTTTCTTGCCTGCCTCATCTCTACTCCCCTCTTGAATTTATCTACATTGTATCCCGTTTCAAAATTTAGGTGTCTTGGAAGTTCGTCCGGTTCTCGATATTCATCCAACAGAAATTGACTTTTCTTAAGTTTTTTGTCATTCTCAAGACGCAAATCTAACATTGAGTGAAAAATATCATCACTTGTCAGCACTGTAGTGATTTGAGAAATGTCATATTTCTGGGGTTCTCTTCGCCCTTTATATATTGTCTCTCCTGCTATGGAATCAGAAGCTTTATATTGGCATCTGTTTACAAATTCGTCAAAATAAGGACCTGAGTTAAACATCGATTGTCTGTCGGCACATAGTTTCCGGCTTATTACATTGATGATGGTAGATTTTCCCGAACCATTTCCTCCATATAATATAGTTAATGGTTCAAAGTCTAGTGTCCATAGTCCTAATTCCGTTGTCAGATGAAACGGATACGTATTCTCATCATAGAAGGATCCTTTAGGCTCATCAAAATAAAGGGTATCATCCTCCAAATCCGGAAACATAAATTTCTCAAGATATATCATTTTATTCTTTAATTATGATTCATCGTTACAAAAATAATGATTTTATCTTAATCTCACAAAATTACATGGTACTTCAGGACTCGATTTATCAGATTTTTAATTAATTTTGTATTCTGAAATTTACCTAATTTTATAAGCATGATTTATCAGACAGAATTTCGCCTTAAGCCTATGTCGCGCGGATGCCATTTGATCACGAGCGATATCGTCAAGAATCTTCCACACTCGCTTCCGGAGTCGGGTCTACTAAACATTTTTGTAAAGCACACATCGTGTGGTCTGACAATAAATGAAAATGCCGATCCTGACGTTCGCCATGATCTTGATAAGATCCTAGACCATATTGTCCCGGAAAACCAATCTTATTATTTTCATACAATGGAAGGTCTCGATGATATGCCTGCACATGCCAAAGCCACGCTCACCGACGTTTCCCTAACTATTCCAATAACAAACGGACGACTGAACCTCGGAACATGGCAAGGCATATACCTATGTGAATTTCGTGATTATGGTGGTTCTCGATCCATCGTCCTTACCATTTATTCCTAAAATACAAATTATCCCGAGCAGATATTTATCTACCCGGGAATTTATTTTTCTATGCTGCTGAAATTGTCATTACTTGATATACTATATAGGCTACATAGAAAAGAACCAATATTGCACCTTCCGGGCGAGTGATAGTTCTTTTCCCAAATTTCCAACAGAAAAGCCAGAAAAGAAGTGCTGAAATCATCATTACCACTAAGTCTAAATGGGAGACACCTCCGAAGGGAAGCGGTTTTATTGTCGCAGTCAAGCCAAGGACAAAGAAAATATTGAAGATATTGCTGCCTATCACATTGCCGACTGCAATTCCTGAATTTCCTTTGACTGCTGCTGCCACTGATGCAGCAAGTTCCGGCAGAGATGTGCCTGCAGCGACTATTGTAAGACCTACTACAGCTTCGCTCATCCCAAGCGACAATGCAACCCCGGATGCTCCGGCAACAAACCTGTCGCCTCCATATACAAGACCTGCCAAACCTGCTATTATCATTAAAACAGAACGCCATACAGGCATTTCCTTGCGATCCGCTCCTTTTGCAGCTGCCGGGTCTGAATCTGATGCATCCTTCGCCTGTGCAAACATATATCTTAGGAATATGATAAAAAACAAGAGCAACAGGATGCCAGATGTGCGTGACACCAACCTTTCACCTGTTCCCTCTAACATGTCGTCAAATCCGATTGCCAGTAATGCAAGAGATGATATTATCACCAATCCTATTTCATTCACCATCACAGATGGTTGAACTTTGATTGGCTTTACCATCGCAACTACTCCTATTATGATAAGAATGTTGAAAATGTTACTTCCTACTACATTTCCTACAGCCATAGGAGCATTTCCTTGAAGAGCGGAAACAATGCTTATAGATAATTCAGGGGTAGATGTGCCGAAAGCAACAACTGTGAGACCAACCACAAGATCACTGATTCCGAATCTACGGGCTACAGATGCAGCTCCATCAGTCAGCCAATTTGCTGCAAAAATTATCAACGCTACTCCAAATAGCAGCCAAAAAAAATTCATCATATTTATCTTAATTTTAGATTTTTTAAACCTTATATCTCTATAACCTCCCAACCCCAACTTTCGTTTACTCAGATGTTGTTTAATCAAATTCATTTTTTTGAACTCATGATATTGGTTAATCGTTATATTGATGGATAGAATTTAGGGAAAAATGAACTTTTAATCTTTAAAAATATGGAAAGCACAAAATTAAACGCAGACAAAATTCTGGTGGCTTATTTCATCCAGAAAGGAAAAGAAACTTCAGGAAGTAAGAAAATTGCAGATCAAGTCGTGGCTGCACTAAAAGAAAAAGGACATGAATCAACAGAATATGCTATTACGCCGGTTGAATCATATCCTGAAGATAAAGCCACTTTCGAAACTGTGACAAAAGTTGAAAAAGAAACCCGCACTCGTCCGGCTTTGGTAGACAAAGTAGGCAAAATGCAAGATTACAAATATGTTGTCTTAGTTGCTCCTAACTGGTATGATGATGTTCCGATGGCAGTATATACTTTCTTCGATGAGTATGACTTCACAGGAAAGAGAGTCGTGCCTGTAATCAACCACGACGGTACAGGACATGACGCTGTTCGCGAATCTATCCGCAAATTCCTCCCTCATACTTGGGTCACCGACGGAGTTGGAATAGCATCATCTGCTGATGATGCTGCAGCAGTGGCTGAAGCAATAGAGCAACTATTCCAGCCATCTACTTCAAAGTATTGAAATAATAAGACATTTAGAC
>CAMWQF010000342.1 GCA_947176285.1 uncultured Porphyromonadaceae bacterium | reverse complement strand
CATCATTGGCAAGGCTGCATGATATTTTCGATGACCCGGATGTGACCGATGTCCGTAAGGAACTCCGGAACGAGGGTTTTATTGTCATGAAAGACGGTGACAACACTTTTGCCATTGACTTCAATCGCCATATCATTATCAACCTTACAGAAGAGGGCTTTGACCTCACACGCCTGCAACGACAGAGGCAGACACAGAGTCAAAAGCAGACGCAGAATAATCAACAGCAAAGGAAGAAGCCTGTACGGATACGACCGCTACGCGATGCCGGCGCAGGTCACGGAGAGAACCGTGAATGGGAGGTCGGATATAAAGGGAACTATGCCAGGATTGATGATGGCAGCAGCCTGAAAAGGTAGGCAAAATACAGGTGTGTGACTTTCTATCGTCACTATTTCGGGCATAATAAACCGAAAAACCTCAGATATTTATACCCATGCACCCCGGTTCAAGTGGCCGAGGTCAGATAAGTGTTGTGCATTTCGGTTTTAGGTACCATCGGGTGATAATTTTGCATCGGATTTCAATCGCAAGACAAAAAATGATGCAGACACCTGTCATAGTGACTTTCGCCAACCAGAAAGGGGGCGTCGGAAAAACGACGCTCTGCGTCACCTTCGCCAACTATCTCGTAACGAAGGGTGTCCGCGTCGTTATTGTCGATTGTGATTTCCAGCACTCGATCCTCAAATGCCGTCGTAGCGACCTGCGTAAGTATGGGGAGGGAACGGTACCTTACAGCGTAATCGAGAAGGAAGCGACAGACAGGGACGATATGACCGAACTGATGGAGAGGCTGCACAATGACCCCAGTATCGAAGTAGCTCTCGTTGATTCTCCGGGAAGCCTGAAAGCCGCCGGACTCGTGCCGTTGTTTGTGAACTCCGACATCATAGTTATACCGTTCCACTACGATCTGGTGACAGTACCTTCCACAGCGAGTTTCATCATGTTTCTCGACCGTCTTCGTCAGGCAATGGCCGGAGGAATGAGGGCGAGGCTGTTCATGATCCCGAACCTGAATGATGGACGTGTCGGCAAGCGGTCGGAACTACTGATATGGGAGAAGTCCAGGGAGACTTTCTCGACTTACGGGGATGTCACACCCAAGATGCCTAAACGTGCCGATATGGAGCGTTTCAGCACCATAGCCGCTCTTGATATGCAGAATGAGATTGTCCGGCCTGTGTTTGACAAGATATATGCAGCGATGTTCGATACTGTCAATCCTATCAGGGAGTCCAACCTCAGAGGAATACAGCTTATAGAGAACATCGACCCCAAGAGGAAGAAAAAACCGGATAAGGCATCAGATTCCACTGCTGAAATGAAAGTTGAGTTTGTCGAACCGGACCCGACACAAGAAAATTCCGGCGTCTCAGAATCAGCTGCAAACGTTTCTTCCAAACCCGGTGATAACTCTACAGAAACAACAGACAATATTACAGAGCCAACAGATAATAATTAAATTCAATCACTATTACCATAGATGAAAAAGGAAATTCCGGAAATAGACACATTGCTTGAGGGTATCAATGACCCTGACACAATGCTCGACCCATCAGCTGCACTTAAAGATGCCACATCACAGGATGCGGAACAACAGGCAGAGCCTGAACAGTCCGAAACTTTGGACGATAAGCAGTCCACGCCAGACGGAAACAACGAAAAGTATTGGAACGACTTCATGTGTCACCTCAATTCCTCCGACAAAATCACTGACAAGGATGAGAGGCTGAACTGCAAGCTCGACCGTGACCTTGCCGACTCGCTCGATGACTGTGACATTGGGAACCATTGCAGGTCTGACCTTGTGAATGCCATCATACGGACTTTCTTTGATACGTTCATGCCGAGGCTCATTCAGTACCGCCGTGAGAAGAAATCACTGTTCCGTAACTACATACCCTCCTGACATGAAGAAGAAAAAGATAATATGGACTGACGCGATGATGAAGACTTTGATGAACCTTTATCCTGTCGAGACAACTCCCTATGTCGCTTCTGTTCTGGGTGTATGTGAGAATACGGTAAAGAAAAAGGCGCGTGAGCTTGGCATAGAGAAGTATGCCAAATCTAAGTGGCTTGAACGTGCGGACTATATCCGCAACCATTTCTATTCAAAGACATTTTCTGAGATCGGTCGTGAATTGGGCATTGCAAAATGGACTGTGGCGAGAATTGCCGAACAGCTGGGGCTGAAACGGTCGGATAAGGAGACCAGCGGTATGAAATCCAAGGCAAGAAATGAACTGATTAAACGTGAGAAGCGGCGTATGATATTCGGTCTCGACCCATTGACACATATCAAGGTCGTCACCAACAGACCCCGTATCAGACTCCGCTCATGGCTGAAAGCTCAGGGATATATCGTCAGCGACCAGAGGAACGTGATGTACTACCCCTCTGACATATCACGGCGAATGGAGCATGAGAACCGTGGCAGGGAACTTGGACTCCGCTTCCTTCCTCTGCCGGTTGAAGAAGAATTATTATTAACAACAGCAATTTAACGACTATGTATGGACAAATAATATCATTCCTGTTCGTGCTGCTCATCCTCTATTATGTTGTGATGATACTGCTCGACATTCAGAAAGCAAAGGCAGCGAAAGCCGCCGAGATGGAAAAGAACCCGGAAGAGGAAATAGACATATCTGACGAGGCGAATACATTCCAGCCGATTGTCATATCACGCGACGAGCCGAAGAAATCTCAGGGAGCCGGACAGGAGACAGAAGAAAAGACAGGTGAATCAGCCGGACAATCCAAATCCGAGGATTGCCACCAACCTGATACTAATGAATCCGATAGGGATAAGAAGGAAAGTCCGGTTGATAAGCCAGTCCAAGAAAACGCTACTCCTGCTACTCCTGCTGCACCTCCTGTCAGTCCTGCTAATCCTACGAATCCTGATACGGAGAACAGAAAACCTGAATCAGATGAAACAGGTAAGAAGGACATGGCAGAAGATAATAAACGACAAGATGTTCCTTTCAGGCGCGAGGGCTATCGTGAACCCCTCATGACTGGTGGACTTACGGTAGATGAACTCCTGCTTGAAGTAGATGAGCTTGTGGAGACAGGCTCGGGACCACTGGGAGAGATTATCTACGAGTGCCGGAGCGCACATTTCTGATGATTGACGATATTTATAGTGAATAGGTATTTGGAATTTAGTTTTTTCTATTCAGTTGCCTACATCTTAATCTGATACTGTGAAAGACACACCGATTCTTTAGCGACATCTGTTCCTTTAGCGACATCTGTTCCTTTGGCGATTTTGAACCTTCAACATCTATTTCAAAATGCAGAAAATCAAGAACAAATGTCTGCGTGCCGTGTCACGCATCAAGAACTCCGCCTTCG
>CAMWQF010000341.1 GCA_947176285.1 uncultured Porphyromonadaceae bacterium | reverse complement strand
GTCTTCAATTGAATATATGTCATGATGTGGCGGAGGAGAGATCAGGGATATACCCGGGATTGAGTGACGAGTACGTGCTATAACCTTATCAACTTTGAATCCCGGAAGTTGTCCTCCCTCTCCAGGCTTTGCTCCTTGTGCCACTTTAATCTGAATTTCATCTGCATTTACAAGATAGTTGGCTGTGACTCCAAAACGACCGGATGCTACTTGTTTGATAGCAGACCTCACAGATATTCCGTCTTCTCTAGGAGTGAAACGAGAAGAGTCCTCACCTCCTTCACCTGTATTTGACTTAGCTCCGATAGAGTTCATTGCAGCGGCAATTGCCTCATGTGCTTCAGTAGAAATGGCTCCGAAAGATATTGCTCCCGTGAAGAATCTCTTCATTATGGAGTCTTCAGATTCAACTTCCTCAATTGGAATTCGCTCCCCAAGTTTTCCTACTTCAAGATAGTCTCTAATGAAGATTGGGTCATGTCCCGAATCAACGATATCGCAGAATTCTTCAAATTTCTTATAACTGTCAAGTCTTGTCGCCACCCTAAGCGCTTTCACTGCTTCCGGACTCCAAGCATGGATTTCACCATCTTTCTTGAAAGAATATCTGCCGGCATAAGGAAGCGGTGCCGACTCATCAAAATCTCCACTCCATGCTTCTTTGTGAGCATCGAGGATATCTTCTGTTATTGACTTTAGTCCAAGCCCACTTATCTTTGATGGCGTATGCCCGAAATATCTATCGCATATTTCATCTGAAAGACCAATTGCTTCGAAAAGTTGGCTACCTTTATAAGAAATCAATGTAGAGATGCCCATTTTTGACATTATCTTGAGCAATCCTTTATCTACAGCCTCTATATAATGACGCTGAGCAGTGGCAAAATCAAGTTGGATTTTCTTATTTTCTACCATCTTGTCGATAATGCCAAGAGCCATATAGGGATTTATAGCACTTGCTCCATAACCAACTAGGAGTGCAAAGTGCATTACTTCCCTAGCATCTCCGGTCTCAACTACAATAGCGGTTCTCGTTCGCTTGCGTGCATCAATCAGATGATGATGAAGTGCCGCTGTAGCCAAGAGGGATGGAATTGGGGCTCTTTCCGCAGAAATTCCCCTATCAGTAAGAATAATGTAACTGCAACCATCATCTACAGCTTTTTCTCCCTCCTTACAGAGGCGCTCTATTCCTTTTTCAAGTCCCTCTGCTCCTTCTTCTATCGGAAATGTCATGTCAAGATGCACTGCATCAAATCCTTTATAACGCAAGTGGCAAAGGAGGTCAAGTTCCCTGTTTGTAATGATAGGACGCTTGAGAAGCACCATCTTACATTGCTCAGGCGAAAAATCAAGCATATCCTTGTCAACAGATCCTATATAACTGTCGAGATTCATGACCAGTTCTTCTCTGAGAGGATCAATCGGAGGATTAGTGACCTGAGCAAAATGCTGACGGAAATAATTATATAGAGGTTGTCTTCTTTTGGAAAGAGCAGCTAGCGGACTGTCGTCACCCATAGAGTGAATGGGCTCTTTTGCCTCAACTGTCATCGGAGTGATGATCTTTTCGATCTCTTCACTGTCGTACATAAAGGTGTGAAGGAGTTTTTCAAATCCATCCACTTTATTGCCAACTTTCTTGCCTGAAGTTATGGTATCAAGTTTGACGCGGTTGCGGGCAAGCCAATCACGATAAGGATACATGTTGGCAAGACTCTCTTTTATTTCCTCATCAAACATGATACGATGCTCTTTCATGTCTACTATCATCATCTTGCCGGGTTTTAGCCTACCTTTGCGTTTGATTTCAGAAGGGTCAAAGGCAAGTACCCCTGTTTCCGATGCAATCACTACAGTATCATTGTCAGTGATAAGATAGCGACCCGGCCGCAAGCCATTTCGATCGAGCATTCCTCCGGCATATCTGCCGTCGCAAAAAAGAAGCGTTGCCGGTCCATCCCATGCTTCCATGAGAATAGAGTGATATTCATAAAATGCTTTGAGAGCCGGAGATATAGGGTTCTTGTCGTTAAAAGATTCCGGCACAAGCATTGCCAGGGCATGCGGCAATGACATGCCTGCCATAACGAAGAATTCAAGTACATTGTCGAGAGAAGCAGAGTCACTCATTCCCGGTTGTGCTATCGGTGTCATATCTTGGCCGCCAAATGCTTGAGGATGATATACTCCTTCGCGTGCCTTTAGCCAAAGCCTGTTGCCTTGGATAGTGTTGATTTCTCCGTTGTGTCCAAGCATACGGAATGGTTGAGCCAAACTCCAAGCCGGGAAAGTATTGGTTGAGAAGCGGGAATGCACAAGAGCCATAGCCGTAGTAAAACGGGGGTTCATCAAGTCAGGATAATAATATCTGAGTTGAAGGCTTGTAAGCATTCCCTTATAGACCATAGTCTGCGAGGAAAGAGAACAAATATAGAAGTCTCCCTTTCCTCGAATATCTGTTTCCGATACTTTCTTTTCTATTCTCTTTCTGAGAAGATATAGACGCAACTCCATAGGGCGGTCACTTTCTTCATCAGTTACAAAAATCTGCTTTACTGCAGGCTCGGCGTTGCGGGCTACTTCTCCAAGCATGGAGTTGTTGGTAGGCACATCTCTGACAGCGAGAAGTGCCATTCCGTCTACCATGGCTTCTCGCTCGATTATGTCGATTATCTCTTCTTGAGATTCGATATCGCGTGGCATAAAGACAATTCCTGTTCCATAGCGTCCTTTCTCGGGCACAGGCACTCCTTGAAGAAGGATGAATTCATGGGGGATCTGCACCATAATTCCGGCTCCGTCTCCCGTAAGTGGATCCGCACCTTCAGCACCTCTATGCACCATATGCTCCAATACTTGAAGCGCCTTCTCTACAAGATGATGACTTTTTCTTCCTCCTACATTGACGAGCAATCCTACACCACATGCGTCATGCTCAAAACGAGAGTCGTACAAACCTCTCTTCTGTTGATATTTTGTCATAGTTTGCAATAATTTCAGTTTTCTTCAATTCCTTTAAACCATTCCTCATCTGATGGAAGTTCATGAGTGCCATCCGGATCATAAAACTCTCCATGCTGTGATGCATCAAGACCTTCATCTTCATTAGAGCTTGACACTCTCATGGGTATAATCTTGTCGGTCAGCCAATATAGACCATAACTCAACACGAATGTATATATGAATACGCCAACTATGACAAGCACATGATTGATGAAGAACATCCATCGGGATATCATCTCGGGGTCTTCTGCTGCAAAATAATCATATGCAAAAATTCCAGTCAATACGGTTCCGATGATTCCTCCAAGACCATGGGTGGGAAACACATCCAGAGCATCATCAAGCATCCTCGAATAACTTTTCCAAGACACTGCCATATTGCAAC
>CAMWQF010000340.1 GCA_947176285.1 uncultured Porphyromonadaceae bacterium | reverse complement strand
TTATAATACATACTATAAAGGGAATCTTGAATGGAATCCTGAAAATTATGATGGTGATCCTCATCCTGAAAATGGGGTTCCTGCCAACCGCGTCATGTATCATGATGAATTTGGAAGAAATCTTTCGTTTATCACGACACCTCCATTGGATCCAAAGATGCACGATTACATTATCGTGATTGGGCAATTTGAAAATTCAGGAGTGTTCGGTTCTGGTAACAACGTTACTGATTACGCAGATACTTATGAAAATAAGATAACACTTGCACACAAATTCGATTTTGGCTCAGAGTGTTGCCGTATGGCTGAGTTCACACTTAATAAGGCAGCACAGAAGGTGGTAGATGGTATCTTATATGGTGACGACGACCAGATTACATGCTGTGAGAATCAGCGGCCTGTGGTTCAGCTAAACCTTTATCGTAAGGATAACAAAGAGCCAAATAAGGATGCAATTTTAGATCCCATTGACCCGAATGATAAGGTAAATTACAAACCGGATCCGGATTACAAGTTCTGGGAGAATCCATATCTTGATTGGTATGCCGGCACTTATGAGGACTTTATGGACGAGGAAATGGATAATGAAACCAATACCTCGCTCTGGGAAGTTCTTGCCAATTTCCGTAAAGATTATCCGACATCTACTACATGGGATGTGCCTGCAAAAGGAGAAGTTGACGAGTCTGGAAATCAGATTCCTACAGGAAGAACTGATAAGGATGGGAAATCAATTAATCCTAATTCGTACACTTCTGAAATGAAGGAATATCTTAAACTTCTTTGCGAAGGAGAAAAGGATAGCAATGGAAAATATAAAGAGGGAAAGGAACCAAAACTTCAACTCTATCAAGCATCTTATGTGTTCCCGAACCTTGTTCTCGGGAATGATGAGGATGGCACAAAGAAATTGTCTGACGATTTCTTTGTGACGGCTGTACCAATCGATAGCAATAATGAACTGACTACTGAAGAATATATAGTTTGTATTGAGCCGACTGAGATCAAGATTACTGTCTCCAATACATCTCCACAGATGAACAATGGCTTTGCTTCGGGTATCACATATCCTGAAGAAATGGATGTGGTGCCACTTCGTCTCGGCCTCAAACATACCGACAGTACAAGTATCTCGGGCGACAAGTGGAATGTGCCGGCTAATACCGAGGCTAAGGACAAGATTATATTGAATCTTTCCAAATACAAAGATGAAGAAACTCTTGTAATGCCGTTGCGTGGTCTTAAGATTGCAACTATCGGAGTTACAAAATTCAAGAGAATCGAGGGAGATCCTTATTGTTATCTTGCAGAGACTAATGACCCATATTATCGTAAACTGGGTCAGGTGGCGTTTGCTATGCCTTTGGCGGATACGGATGTGTCAACACATGATAATGATGCAAATCTGTATGACTCTGATTTTGGACTAGTGCCAAGAGGTGTTGTGATTGTGGATGCTCAAACATCTGGTGATTATTTCTCAAATGTGAAGATCAAATTTAATAAAGATGAAATTGAGTTCCATGAAGGTTACTACTATACTTTCAAGTTCCCATATGAGGAAGACTATACTGGTGTTGACTTGACTGGTATTGATGAAGAATCTATGCCTTGCCATGGTGAGACATATTTCACAATCAAGGTAGTTCCTGAGTATCAGAAATGGACAGGAGACGAATCACTCAACTGGAACAATGACGAGAACTGGCGTCGTGTCTCCAAAACGGAACTTCTTGCTGACTCTGATACCCCATACGGAATTAAAGAAGATTTGTCGGAAGGTGAAACAGATCCTCGCTTCACTGTAAACAATACATATACAAATACCTTTGCATATGCTCCCCTCGACTTCACCAAAGTCATCATACCTGCCGGCTCTTCATATCCACAACTTGCACCAAGAGATCATAGCTATTCATTTGATAATTCGGATGGAACAATATCTCTTTATAATGGTCTTTTGACAAATACTTATAAATGGATTTCAGAAGCACCAAAGGCTATTCCTGTTAAAAACATGACCGATGAAGATAAATATGATACAGGAGATAATCAAGAAACTACAAATACACAGCCTACGCACTATATCAACTATGATATGGCAGCAATAATGTATAATAATTTTTCTTGGTTCTCAGATGACTATAACGTCTACTGCCGCCCATGGTATGCGAATGCTTGCGATGAGATCCATTTCAACTCGAACGCTGAGATACTTAATCAGCAGTATCTGGACTACAACAAAGCGTGGGTAGATATGGAAATGGCGCCGCACCGCTGGTACAACGTCGCCTCACCGCTCTATGATGTCGTAGCCGGAGATATGTATCTGCCGAGTGTAGATACAGACACTCCGGGTCGTCAGATGACAGAACTCTTCGCTCCCATTACATACAATAATGATGATAAGGGCGTGAATGACCGTTTCGCCCCTGCTGTCTACCAACGTGGATGGGACAAAGGCAGTGAGACTGTCTACACTGTTCACAATGACGTTAATACTGAAACCGAGTCGGTTGCACTCGCAAGCACCTGGAGCCACGTCTATAATGACGTGACTGAAGAGTATGTTCCCGGTATGGGCTATTCGGTCAAGACGGATGTGACACGCCTTGACAATTTCAAGGAGAATGCTGCAGAGAATGTCAAGCAGTCGTATGTCAAATTCCGATTCCCGAAGAATGATGCAAACTACCATTATTTCTCAGATAGTATTCAGGATAAAGGTGAGGCTAATCACAGGACTCTGACACGTGAAAAACCCGGAAAACTCTTCGAGATGACAGGTGATGTGCAAACTGTGACGCTTAAGAAGAAAAATGACGGCAAACTCTTCCTCGTTGGCAACCCCTTCATGGCTCACCTTGACATGGCGAAGTTCCTTGCTGAGAATGACAACATTGAATCCAAATTCTGGATACTAAGCGAAGGAACAGGTCAGGTAGGTGTCGTGATGGGCCGAAAGGATGAGTCTAATATGATTACCAATATGACTGCGGGTGTTGCAGAGGATCAGAGTATAATAAAGGCGGATTATAGCCGTTTGGCACCTATGCAGGGCTTCTTTGTACAGGCAAAAGATAATAAAACTGGTACAGATGCTAATGGGAATATTACCCTCTCCATCAAGTTCACTCCCGATATGATGGCAGTTCAGGCTTATACCGAGACTGACAACAAACCGATTCTGAAGGCGCCGGCTTACGGAAGGCGCGGCGACGGCGAGGATATCATCCGAGTGTCGACGGAGGAGAGCACCGCGATCATACGTCTTAGCGGCAGCGCGGAGAAGGGTTATGCGGCTTCGGAGGATGTGGAGATGATTGACGATTCCAACCAGTGCGGCATACGCCGCATCTACACCGTTGCCGGCACTATGGCTTCGGCTATCAACCA
>CAMWQF010000339.1 GCA_947176285.1 uncultured Porphyromonadaceae bacterium | reverse complement strand
GATTGGGAAACTTGATTCCTGTCCTTACTGCGTTCAGACTACAATGCAGGCTTTGGTTGGGAAAGCGATGGTTGGGTGGAGGAGGAGTATGTGGGGAGGTGGGGAGGGTAGGACCTCCGGGCTTGCCATGCGCTTATGATTTGGTGAGGAATTAATTATTTTGGTTAATGACTAAAACATGCAAACGGGATTGCGAAACCATCGGTTTCGCCATGCAACCGAAAATACGGATTGGGAAGGTAGATTCCTGTCCTCACTGCGTTCAGACCACAATTGCTGGCTTTGGTTTTGGAAAGGTATATTTGGGTGGAGGTGGAGTGTGTGGAGTAAATATAAACACCTTTTCAGTAAACTAAATGATCCAATTGGACAGTTACCTAAACCACTATTAAGTAGTGTGACTCATGGGAGAATCGAACTCCCTCCTCCTCGATTACTCTTTTCCATCCTTATCCCCATCAGGATATGTAAGAATGTACATGGCATTATAGAGCGAGGCGAACAAACCCATTATTCGTATGAGTCTTTAATTTTATTTATCAATATGTTCAATTCATCATGTGGCAGTATTACGCCATAGTGAGATTGAATATAACCTTTTACTGCTTGCGCAAATCTATCCGGATTGTGAATGAATCTTCGTAGATGCTTAGACTTGGAGAGTTCATCAACATTAAATTTATTCCAATTAATGCTATTATAGACATCGGTGGTGAGGATATCCGCAATATTCTTTAGGTTTGCCGTGCAAAGAGTATAGTCATCAAAAGTATAGTGACAAGGAGCAGAAAGCGCACCGGTAAGGGATGGATACCAACTGAATATTTTTTCCTTATCCAACTTACAATAAAGATGCTCTAACTTTTTCTTTTCTTTATCATCCAATTTATGGGCAAGAAGATTTCTTGACCAGCGATAGTATTGGTCTAAATCCAACTTGAAATCTTCTATAGAGATAGAAATTCCTGCTTTCTGTAAGCCAAGTATAAGTTTTTCAAGGGCATTCTTATCCGGAAAGTCTAAGTTGATATCATAGCCGAAAACTTTCAGATCATCTTTGAATGCATCCTTAAATGTATCAATACAGCCATATGGATGGATGAGATACCACAGATAAACATCCTGTCTATAATGATTGAAGTCAATATACCCCAGATTTATATCTACCTCTTCAGCTTGAGATTTAATGAAATCTGCATGCGACATCCCTTCATCTCTGTACACGTCCCATTTACGTATGAACTGCCTGACGGCACATTCGTTGTATTGTACCAAAGCGTCATAACCACCCATGGTTTTCCATAAATTTCTCATGGATGGAAGATTGAACTTGTTTTTGCGAATCGAGCGATTATGCATTTTTGATGAAAGAATGAAACTTAGACTAAGCAGTTTCTTTTATATACCATTCCTCTTTTATGAGGGGGATTGGATCAGGATAATCAAATGATGCATATATAACGAGAAAATTGGTCAATGCTCGTAATGCATCCTTCTGCCATTCAGATTTTTCCTTGTTAACGATCTTTCCTCCCTCACATGCAGGAGCAATCTCAATCTGGCAGTGCCAATAATTGGCGTTTGTTGGACGATGCATTACACTTATGCGATATGTAACTTCATACTCCGTGTCCTTACTGAAACCCTTCCTTTTTTGGAAAGCAGCCACCAAGCGTGCTTTGTCAGATTCCCTTGTATCGGTTATTGCCGTCTTCACTTTATCAAATTCCTGCTGATTGGGGAATCTTCTGACAGATGGGAAGGTGCAGTCATGAATATCCGATATAGAGATATAGACTCCATTAGCCTCCGAACTATAGTAATAGGTTCCGTCAAAAGGGATATTGGCATCTAATGGTTTTGGCCCTTTCGGAGTAAACTTCACATGGTCAGGCAGAAACTTTCCTCCAAGAAGGTTGACTGACATTTCAGCCAAATTATCACCGAATATTTCAGGTGTCATCACACTCCTATCAACATTATCTGCACATCGCCGCTGAATAACCAGACCGTTTATCTTCGACCAAAACTCCTCCGCTGTAATCAAATCAAGATATATTGGCCGAGGAAGAATACATTGTGGATATTCGGGTATAATTTCAGTTTTCGCGTCCATCATAATACTCCTTCATCGCTGATACAATATCATTGATGGACATAAAATCCTGAACGAGTATTTCCCCATCCATAGTCACATTGACATATGCCCCTTTTTCACTCTCATCCTCATATTGTGTAATGGTCACGCAAATACCATCTTCAAGCCTCAGATCGAAGAAATATCCTGCCGATTCCTTCATGTAGACCACCTTACTGCCTTTTTCCTGAAGAGGGAGTTTACATATGCTATGGGATAGTTGTCTATACAACGGTGTGTCGTGAACCTCACTTTTCCATACAATAGGAATATGGAAGGCTTTAAAACAATTCGGGTCTACTCTAAGTTCATAAGGCATCTTATTCAACGGATAATATTTCAGAACCTTACTTCCAGGGAAAGAAGAAGCTCCCGGATACAGGATTCCAGACGCTCTTTTTTCATCAAACAGACAGTCTGCAGTATATGGTGACATTTCTTTCATATCAACCTTCCTCCATTGAATTAATAAGTTCATCAGAGATGGAACGTATAAATATACTATAAATCCGATTGTTGAACGATGCGACAATGTCTGCTAAATTCTCGTGAGAGACTTTCTTTACCGCCTTTGCAGTTATATCAAGAATATATCTTGCTGGTTGTTGCTCTGAAACTCCACCCTTTGATATGAATCCCGTAAAGATATCTATATCTTCACCAGAGTCATCAGATTCCTTAAGGAGATATACTAGTCTATTTTCGTTCTTCTGATATATATCACTACCCCATTTATCCAATATGTTATCGGTAAAAACATGTGATGCGTTATCTTTCATTTCATCATATGACGAAAGGGTTACCGGAATCAAATTGACTTTATTCAATATGATCTCAGTAGCGAGACGATTAACTGCCTTCAAAAATAATTGCACATCCTTTACCAATGTAAGTAGAGATGATTCAAATGATTGATATGCATCCTGTCCGATAGAAATTGCCAAACTATTATCGTCTATAGTCCAGACTATCGATTTATCCTCTGTTGCAAAACATAGAGGTCTATTCTGGAGATCATCATAGAGTTCAGTAGTGACATCAATATTAAAATTTGAAGAGACAAATTCAGACATGGCCGAATAGCAATCGCTCTCCAACTTATCATAACGAACGGATAAAACCACCGTTCTAAGATAAGTCAAAGGAAATACCTTGTGAGTATCAATAATTTCTTTACGATTCATATGCTATTCTTATATTATTTCTGATTCCTTTTCAAATTCTTTTGCAAAGATAACAAAGTATTGTGAAATGGCAGTATTAAATTTAAGATGATTTTAC
>CAMWQF010000338.1 GCA_947176285.1 uncultured Porphyromonadaceae bacterium | reverse complement strand
TGCTTTTCCCAGATGTGGTATCCGGGGCACGCTATTAACCTCAATCTTCTTCAGGTAAAAGGAAGGAGCGACTTGTTCCTAAAACTTGAAATAATAAAGAAAATTATAACGGTGATAACGCTTTGCATAACCCTTCCTTTCGGTATTATACCGATGTGCTTCGGAATGATTGCCAGCTCAATCATCTCATTGGTCATAAATACGCACTATACAAGCAAACTTATCCATCTTGGATTCTTAAGACAGATGAGGGACCTACTTCCAACCCTATTGCTGAGTCTTACAACTGGAGCGATAATATATCTAACAGTAACCTATATTCCAATGGAATCTTGGTTTTCTATGTCCATGGGAATTATTGAAGGAATTATGATATATGTAGGATTGGCAAGACTTTTCAAGTTCACTGAGTTTACAGAACTTGTCTCGATCTTCCGAAGAAAATAAAATTATTAAACATATGGAAACTAATGAAAAACAAATAACCGTTACATCTCCACTGCTTCCTGACTTTGACGAATTCAATACTCTCCTTAAGGAAATATGGAACAGCAAGTGGATAACAAATAACGGCTCATTCCACCGTCAGCTTGAGAAAGAACTTGCAGAATATTTGAAAGTTCCGTATATAAGCCTCTTTACAAACGGCACACTGCCGCTGATCACAGCCTTACAGGCACTCCGTATAACAGGCGAGGTCATCACCACTCCCTATAGTTTCGTTGCTACAACCCACTCCCTATGGTGGAATGGAATCAAGCCGGTATTCGTTGATGTTGATCCCTCCAACTGTGGAATAGACCCCAACAAGATAGAAGCCGCGATTACGCCGAAGACTACCGCAATCATGCCGGTGCACTGCTACGGGAAACCATGCGACACAAAGGCTATACAGGATATAGCCGATAAATATGGTCTTAAGGTTATATATGACGCTGCTCATGCTTTCGGTGTAGAGGTGAACGGGGAGTCAATCCTCAACGCGGGAGACATGTCGACGCTTTCCTTCCACGCCACCAAAGTCTATAATACCATAGAAGGAGGTGCAATGGTTATGAAGGATGAGCAGACGAAGAAACGCATAGATTATCTCAAAAACTTTGGATTTGCAGGCGAGACCACGGTTGTAGCTCCTGGCATTAACTCCAAGATGGACGAGGTAAGGGCAGCATACGGACTGCTAAATCTCAAACAGGTTGATGCGGCCATTGAAACTCGACAAAAAGTTGCCAAAGCATACAGAGAAGCCTTAAAAGATGTAGATGGAATCACATACTTCGATGACATGCCTGGTGTACGACACAACTATAGTTACTTCCCAATATTCATAGATGCAGAGAAATTCGGCAAGACACGCGATGAACTTTATTTTGAAATGAAAGAAGCAAACGTCCTTGGACGCCGATATTTTTATCCTCTCATCTCAGAGTTCTCGACTTATCGCGGTCTTCCGTCAGCAACTAGGGAAAATCTTCCTAATGCTTATAGATTGGCAGACAGTGTACTCTGTCTTCCGATGCATCATGCATTAAGTCAAGATGATATCAAACGGGTCCTCAAATATTTAAAAAAATGACATCCTTTTATACAGAAGAAGAATTGTCAGGACTAGGATTAAGGTCTTACGGCAAAAAGGTTCTAATAAGCAGAAAATGTAGTATTTACGGAGCCAATCATATTTCTATTGGAGACAATGTGAGGATTGATGATTTTTGTATTCTATCAGGTAATATTACGTTAGGTTCACACATTCACATATCAGCATTTGTTGCATTATATGGGGCTAATGGTATAATTTTCGAAGATTATACAGGAATATCACCGCGTTCGACAATTTTTTCAGCTATGGATGATTTTTCCGGAGATTATTTAATTGGACCTATTCATTCAGATGAAAATACTAATGTTATTGGAGGAACGGTCACCATTAAAAGATATGCCCAAATAGGAGCAAATTGTATTGTTTTTCCAAATTTAACAATAGGAGAAGGTTCTATAATAGGTGCCATGAGCCTGGTCAATCATTCTACAAAACCATGGACTATTAATATGGGAATCCCAATAAATAAAATCAAGTTGAGGAATAATGGACTATTAAAACTGATTGATTAACTTATAACGGTAAGTCGCTTATTTTGCTAGATTGAATTACTAACAAATTTTTAAGGCATATGAGAATTTTAGGCGGAAGCGCCAGATGGAAGCATCGTCCACAACATGAAGTTTCAGACGTACTGTTTCATGAATAATGTTCCGTACAACCCCTTAGAGTGTATTTAATGACCTGTTGTGAGGTATCTGTTATACATCCAGATATTTCACAGGAATTTTCGGATTCATACCGTTCTACAACGATACATATGTAGACTCCCACTCAACAAGCGAACCTACAAGATATACGAATGGACCGTTGCAATAAGAGGGAAAAGTCCGTAATTCGCCAATGGACAGATTCTTTAGGGTTGTCCAATCAGTTGAAAGTTAGATTAACGGTTAGAAAATAACTCCTAGATTATGGAAATAAATGAAATAGTAGGAAAGCAAATCAAGGATATTCAGAAAAAATGTGATTTAATTAAACCTCTTGTCGTTGTGTGGTGCCTGACCTATAATCATGAGGCTTTTATCAAACAAGCATTGGAAGGATTTATAAGTCAGAAGACACATTTCCCGTTTGTTATTATTATTCATGATGATGTTTCATCTGATGGTACAGTAAATATTATTAAGGAGTATTCGGAAAAGTATCCGGATATGATTTTACCTATTTTCGAAGAGGATAACCAGTTCTCAAAATCTATTGGATTCCTTGATAATATTATGAAAGAAGCCTGCGTTGCGACTGGTGCAAAATATATAGCATTCTGTGAGGGTGATGATTATTGGATTGATTGCCATAAGTTACAAAAACAAGTTAATTATCTTGAAGCAAATGCTGATTACGGAATGTGCTATACAAAAGCAAAAGTCATGTGTGGAGAAAAAATAGTAGGAGTAACGGGAACTAATGATACTTCATTTAAAGGTTTAATTTCGTATAGCAATTTCCCTACATTAACAAGATTGTTTAGAGTTACATTATTTGAGAATTATGTAAATGAAATAAAACCATATAATAGATCCTGGATGATGTGTGATTATCCATTTGCTTTTTATTGTACTCTTAAATCAAAGATTGGATTCATAGATGAATCCACTGCTGTATACAGGTTGTTGGAGAATAGTGCTAGTCATAGTCGAGATATCAATTATCTAATTAGATTTTATGAAAGTGCGGATGAAGTTAGAAAATTCTTTGTGAACAACTATATTGAATCTAAGGATAAATTAAAAGAGTATCAATTGATTATAAAAAAGAATGAAATTAATTATAAGATGTTAATTTATTTAAAATCAAATAAAATTGATTTAGCAAAAACTTTATAT
>CAMWQF010000337.1 GCA_947176285.1 uncultured Porphyromonadaceae bacterium | reverse complement strand
CTTGATATTTCCCTCTCCGTCAGAAGGACTATACACCGGAGATCATCACGGCTATGTCGCATATCTTTTCCGTCAATCTCTCCCGTTTCAATGTTGGTATCGGACACGGACAGAAACGAGAATGGGAAGTTGGAAACAAATTTAACTCATACAATTCTATCTAATTTCTTACGAGAGATGTTGAGATACGAGGTAATATATCGAATACATAGAGTAATGAGATCTCAGTTAAGACAGGTGTCAAGGATAGCTTTGACTTTGTCGGTTCCAATCTCAGAGAAGACGATCTTACCTTCCGGATCGATTAAGAAGATTGCGGAACTTGTGGCTCCATGGCGGTCGAAGACATGAAATTCATCATCGAGGTCTACGAGTGTTGGCCAAGGATATTTGTCTTTCTCAACCGCCTGCTTTAGGGCATCAGTGTTTTTGAATTCCCTTGTGAGAGCAAATACATTGAGACCCTTTTCGATGTATGGATCAATGAATCCGGCTATTTCCTGGGCTTCTTTCCGGCATGGAGCACACCAAGATGCCCATAATATGACAAGGTTATAACCCGGTTTAATATAGTTGTAAGCTCGGACTTTCTCTCCATCGATAGTTCGAACATCGTAATTATAGTATTTCCCTCCATATATCTGCTTACCTGCCTTTTCATTTTCCGCTATGTGTTGATGCGCAGGATGTCCGGGGTATTTGTCGGAGTAATGATCGTGGTACAACTGTAGTTTTTGCATCAATGTATGATCATTGAAACGGTGTCTAGATAGGCTGGTGTTAAGATCAAGCATGAAGGATATCATTGGATTTTGTATATAGTAGTCGCTTTCCCATTGATTTATTTCCTCCATCAGTTTCTCATACATCTCATCGGCTTCATTCTCATCCTCGATCTTTTCTATTTCTTCAGCCTTCGCCTTGAAGGTGTCCATCTTGAGACTTTCCATCCGTTCTACAGCAAGTTGTTCCGGTCCGGTAGAGTGGGCTTCTATCCTGTCTTCATATAGTGTCAGAGTGATTTCCGCTCCGTCTTCTATCAGAAAATGTGCGAACCGATCCGTCATGCCGTTATTGATTAACTGAGTCCAGTCTCTTATACCATACGGCTCGATGAAATCCGTCTCTATGTCAATCTCATAGATACCGTTATCAAGATTTGTTCTGTATGGACTGTCGGCTGGATCAACACCCTCTTTGGATATTACAAGTTCTGTCGGAGCAACACCTTCGGCTGCCTTGACAGTTATATGAACCTTCTCTGTCGCCATTGCCTTTATATTGACAGTGACACAGAGAGCCAATGCCATTGCTAAAATAAGAATCCTATTTTTCATATAAAAAAAGGTTTAGATCTTTGATGCAAAGATAATTGAAATTTATCTAACTGTCTTGGATATACTTATTCTTCCAGCGTCTTTCTGAGCAGTGACTCCTCGTGCCCGATGCTGAAACCGGTCTTCACGATTTTTCCTTCCTTGTCGATGAGCACTCCGAAGGGAATGCCGGAAAAGTTGAAGAGGCCTCTCAGACGCTGCCAGTCGTCGTCTGACACGAATATATGCTCACCCTTTATCTCCTCTTTGCGTAGCCATTTCTTGCATGCATCGATGTTTTCTGCCGAGTTCGCTATATAAAGAGCCTTGAATGACTTGTTGGTCAGTTGCTCAAGAAGGGGTTTCTGATCCAGCATGCCGGCGCGGCAGGGGCCGCATCCGATGCCCCAGAAATCAAGAAAGAGCACATTGCCCTTGTAAGGCTCTATTATCTTTGCAAGGACGTTACCCTCAGGACTGTCCGCGATCACTTTGGACTCATCATTCATGTCATCCAACCGGTTTTCTGCGATAACGACGTCTTTCACGTAATCATTATATTCCGACATGAGTATTTCGTCGAACTTCCCGCATTCGTTATGCTTAATGGCGTGCGCCACCAGACGGTTGTATCGGTCGAAGCGTTCCGAGAAAGGAATGGCAGTAGTATGAAGCTCATCGATCAATGTGGATATTCGCGCGAGCTGGGCTGAGAAACAATTGCCGAGGCCGATTGAATCGAGACGACTCAGGTCTTTGTCGTAAAGTGAAGTGATGTCATCTGAAGAAATGAAGGCGTTGGTGCCTGGCACTTCTTCCATGCCTTGCGCCGCCATGGCTGAAGGGTGGAACTGCTCATTGAATTTCCATCTGTTCGGTAGCACCCATCCATTGCAGACAATCAGGGGATTGTCATAAATCAGCTTTTTATACTTCATCCACGGTTGAAGAAAGAGTGTTTCGTCAAGGGGGTCTCCTTCAGTTTGCGAAAAAGTGCCGTCCTCGTTCTTCACCAAGCGCGCCCCTTTATTGTATCTGTAATCCATCTGAATGTCTTCCATTCTTTCGCATATCCTGCCGATTGCAGCCGCACTGAGCATATCCTTTGCAAAGACACTGACGGGCAAGTTGCCGAGATATTCGGGAAGGTCTTCGCATACGGAATCGAGCAACGCTGCCAGTTGCACAGAAAGCTTGTAGGTGTCAGCTTTCATAGAATCTGTATCCAGGGCCTTGTATTTTCTATACATTGATTTCAGGCCGTATCTATCCTCCATGCTATCGGTGAGCATATTGATGACTACGGCATCGTCTGGGTCCCCTTCATATCCGAAAAATTCCGGAACCAATCCTCGGTCAGGATCGATTCTCGAAGACATACATGTGGTTATGTTGAGTGTGTCCCCGGGTATCAGAAAAATGTTTTTGTGTATTTCGCCGAGGTGGAAGTAATCATACTGGGGATAGGTGAGCGGAAGGTCAATTGAGAATGTTCCGTCGGTATTGATGTCACCCACAATAGTTTTCTCTTTTTCGGTGAAATCATCTTTGGTGCGTAGGGAAAAAGTCGCTACTCCATACCTGGGAGAGTAATCCGTGATGCGGCCACGTATATGCGCCATTCCACCCTTGTCATAGAATTTCAAGTCGGCATAGCGTTCCGGATCTAGGCCTGTCCATATTTCGGCATTATTTTGCTCCTTGGCAAGGATATCTGAGAGGCTCAGGATATCGGGGATGATAGGTGGTGTGGCCGGTTCTTCGAGGTGGATGCCCAACGTACAGTTTGTTATGTCAGAGGGTTCAGTCTCTACCAGATCCACCACCTTTATGTTGTCAGGAACTCTCTCGAATATCAGCACTCCGTCATGCTGTCCTGACTCGGGCATCCATATTTGAGATCCAAGCTGAATATTCTCGGTTGCTGTCAACTTATATTGTAGTGTAGTGTCTTCGGTAGCCATAAGCCGGGTATCAGGACTTACCATCACCCAGGAATGCGGACGATTCTGAAGTTTAACGTTTACGCGGGTGGTGGAGTCGGTTCGTTCTACATCTGTGACTTTCATCCACCGGCAGGTAGTTTCAGTTTTTGGGACGATGGCGTATGCCG
>CAMWQF010000336.1 GCA_947176285.1 uncultured Porphyromonadaceae bacterium | reverse complement strand
TTCTCAAAGAAACGAGAATCAGGATATGAACTTGAATTCCCTTCATCGTCAGAATGACGTCCGACATCGGCAAATCGATATTTATAGCCGGCCGAAAATAGTTTTTGAGCAAGCGACTGTACCTGTTGCAGATTTATCCTATTATGCTGTGCATTAAAACTAAGATATGGTGTATCATAGATATTGCCATAATAAGCCAGTCTGACAAAATAATCAGAAGCAGTCCTCATCTTATTACTTGCCGTAATTTGAAGTCTTTCGCAATTATTACGTACTTTAATTCCAAAGTCTTTTGGTTTAAGCCGCTCCTCAAACATTTGCTCGATGTCAGATTTAAGTTCTTCAGAGGCTTCGGATATTTCGTAATACCATTCAGCACTTTCTCTTGAAGTCCATACTTGGAACACATCTTCATATCCATGACGATAACCGAACCAACGACCCATTTGCATTAAAACGTCAAAGGTTGCAGTATTTCTATAGAAATAGCTTACGGTAAGGCCTTCCAATGTGAGTCCTCGGGATAATGCAAGTCCGCCAATAGCTATTACTCGCAATGAAGGATTTGCTTCATAGTCGAGTTTCTTACTGGCAACGCTTCCGTTGACTACCATGATTTTGATGTCCTTTATGGCGTTGAGAAGATTCTCTTTGTCAATTATACGATGAATAGGAACATCTTTTATATGTGAAAAGTGTTTTCTCCATAAATCGACTAACTCCTTAAAAAGAGGTATGTTAGAGTTATCAGAAGAAATGGCTGAAAAATCGTAGTTTATGATGCGATAAATCTGATTGTAAATCGCTTCAACATGTTCCGAAATAACCTGCTGAACTTTTACGAATCTGCTCATATTGATGAGCATACTACGAGGAGAAGATTTTTGACCTCGTAAGTCTCTTAAAACATTCGCGAGAAAGAAACATAGAAGAGCCTCTCTAAGAGAATCAGGTAATGTACCGTCCCATTCTTTTTTGTGTTGATAATAAAATGGGCCACTATTTAAGGATTCAATATCCTCTTTAACCATTACCTTATACTCATCAGAAGTGTAATCTGGCTCAACGATGTCAGTAATAAATCGAAGATTATTATAATTTGAGCCTTCAATATCATATAAGCGCTTTGCGCCGATATAAGTTGAAGGTGTTGGCAATGAATAAATGAAATCCTCTGGGAACAAGTCGGCCTGTTTCATTGAATCTACAGAATCTGGATCAATGAAAATATTAGCAAATGGTGTTGCTGTAAATCCAACGTATGTGGCATTCTTAAACAAACCACAAATATCCCTAATTACCTTATTAGTGCGAGTTGGGTCAGTATCAGGTTTTTTTGTATTTACGGATGCGTTATCAGCTTCATCATCGATAAGAAGTAAAGGCGCATCTACATAGCCTTTTACCGGGTCAAGATTCTGATTATACAACCATTTGTATAATTTTGTGAGGACAGCAACATTCTTTTTGACAACAAAAAGTACGAGAGACTTATGTTGACTCAACGATGAAACAATATTATCGCTACTCCTTGTAAAGTCTTGCGCTACGGTAGTGTACGAAGAGGCCGGAATTTCAGACTGGAAATTACCAACACCAACTTTACGCTCAATTTTTTTCTTTCCTTCTTTTCGTATAGTATAACCTACTATTCCTTCGTCAATACGACCTTGTGTCTGTTGACGTAAGGATTCGGTTATACCTGCAAGAAGTATCACAACTTTATACCCAGCATCAGCAGCCTTACAAATAAGTCCAGCATAAGTAGATGTTTTACCAGATTGGACATCACCAATTATAAGACCACGAACCAAACGTTTCCCATCAAAATCTTCGTTTGGATTACCAAGACAGTTTAATATGTTTGGCAATGTGGTTTCCGATAGGAGTTGAATGCTTTTGGTGTCAAGACTACCTTTCCCCTTGAGAAACTTTTCATAACGATTCCAAAATAATTGTTTCGAATCACTTAAGTTTAATTTGGAATACCAATCATGTGGATTGGTATCGTAGTCATTATATATAGCAACACCTTTAGTGTGTCTTACAGAAACTTCATATTCAAGATCTCGTACAATTGCCTCAACATCCTCGTCATCGTAAGGAGGAAACATAGCCAAGGCATACTGAACGGTAGAAACGAGTAATTCACGTTCAATCTCACTTTTGTCTCCATATTTTGCTGAAATCATGCGCCTGGAGATAATAGAGGCGTCTATGCGTTGTTGTTCACTCAGTTTCATGGGAGTAATATGAGACAAGTTTTTCCTTTACAGATGGATAGAGACAAAAAGGTTCAGATTTCATTATATGATCAATAAGTACATCTGTAGTTTGAGCTGTCGCCTGTTTAAAGTTATCCACCATTGAGATTGCCATCTGATAAATGTCATCGAGTCGAGAATCATCTTCTTCGATTTTAGAGACACAATCATTCGATTTATCTACATAAATCTGATGTAGTGGAACTGTTTTTTCAATTTCACTTAGCAACATATCTATGTATGATATATCCTGTTCGGAAACTTTACTACGGATATATTTAATTAGTTCACTCTCGCGATTTATTTGATAATAGAATGTTTTATCTCGGCCTTCCATTCTATCCCAAATATAATCAATATCATCATCAACTTTTTTCTTTCTGCCTCGATGTGTTTGTTTTGTTACGGAAGTACCAAGAGCTTCGTCGACACATTTTTTGAGTTGATTTTGTATGCGTTTAGGTATAGATGCAACCTGCTTTTTGACATCGATACTCCATATATCATCGAGAGAATTAGGTATGTCAACTCTAATTCGAGCGTTTTTTGTGAGTTCGTGCCCGCGACTCATTCCAAACCAGTTTCCCCAGATAATAAGACGTTCATTTCGATATACATAGAAACCCTGCTTTGAGCGCATTTCTTCTACGCCTCCAATCAACTTCTTATCTTTATCAGACATATCAGTAAGAAATGGCAATATATACGGTCTAACTTTTATGTGCTGCTCTTGTCCGTAGCTATCAGTTATAGCTATAGAAATTTCTTTACGATATGTAGTTTTGGGGTGAGACTCCAGGAATGGGTCAAGAGGCCTTAATTTTTGGTTATTAAGGAACATCGAAACTTTTGCCTTGGAGCGAGACATATATCTATGAAAGATCAAAGATATATGATGCGCGACTTTATCTTTATAATCATTTAAAGCATCATATACTTGCCCATCATGGGATTTTGAGAGTATATCAAAGTCTTGCCATATGACTAATGTGCCTTTCTTCTGTTTCTTAAATTCATCGAAATAAGGGAGAACCGAAATTTCTTCATTTGTCAAGGAAAGTACAAGCCAATTCTTTTTCTCAAGAATATAATTATAATTCCATTGATATGCAGAGATTTTTCCGTTCCAGAAACTGATGACAGTTAAAATTCTGCACTGTGAAAGCGATGCAGATTTCAGACC
>CAMWQF010000335.1 GCA_947176285.1 uncultured Porphyromonadaceae bacterium | reverse complement strand
GAATTAGAATCCTAAGACACTACAATAAATAGTTCTTTAAATATCTCTCCGAGTCAAACAAAAGTAAGTAAGCATGCTCCGCATGCGTCCCGCCATGTCAAAAGTAATATCCACACCGAGCCCACAAAGTAAGTAAGCATGCTCCGCATGCGCCCCTCCATGTCAAAAAATTTAAATTCAAAATTATAATAGAGATTTAAGTTTCTCAGAGTCAGACTTCTTCGATACCAGAATACCATCCTGTGAAACCACGATCACCAGATCCTTCAGCCCAAGACCAAGAACCGGTATCCCAAGTTCATTTACGATATGTGTGTTCTCGCAGTCATGCAGCCTTGCTTCCCCTTCAGTAGTAGATGGCAGTTTCTCTGAAAGCGTATTCCACGTGCCAAGGTCGCGCCATTCTCCGGTGTAGGGAAGCACACCCACCGACTTTGCTTTCTCCACCACTTCATAGTCAAAACTGATCTTGGGGAATTTCTCATAGTCTGCATGGATTTCCTTGAAGTTCTTGCCCGGCATGTATTTCTCTACTATCTCCATGAGATATCCAAGTTTGAATGCAAACACGCCTCCATTCCAAAGTGCTCCCTCCGCAAGTAGTTTCTTGGCAGTCTCCACATCCGGTTTCTCTGTGAATCTCTCCACCGGCATAGCCTTACCATCCTCTGCAGCTGTCTTTTTCGGAACAATATATCCGAATTTCTCAGAAGGATAAGTAGGGGTAATACCCATCAGTATCAGTTGAGCATCTTCACGTTTCACTGCTTCTGCCATCCTGCAGACAGTTTCAAAATACGAGTCATCGGCATATGTGTCGCATGGCATCACTATCACCGGCTCATCCATGGAAGTTCCTTCGGATGCAAGATATGAACACGAAAGTGCTATAGCAGGGAAAGTATCACGGCGACAAGGCTCCGTGACAACACCTATGCTTTTGCCCAGTTGATCTTTTACGTATCCCGCCTGAGCCTCACCTGTAGCCACTACGATTCCTTTGGCATGCCCGGTAGCATCAATCTGGCGCACCACACGCTGTATCATCGATTCCTTACCTCCTTTGGGTGACTCAAGCACCTGGAGGAATTGTTTTGACCTTACGTCGTTTGAAAGGGGCCATAGTCTCTTGCCTGATCCCCCTGATAGTAATATAATCTTCATGATATTTTATATAGTTTTTGCGTATTGATTCACAAAGATACAAAAAATTCCCATGTTTTTTATTATCTTTGCAAAAAATAATCATAAGAATCCTTTGTTTGTCCTGGTTTGAATAGGTCAAATGTGCATTAATGGAGATAATGAATAATGAATTAAGCATAAAATATTTAAAGGGTGTAGGTGAGGCAAGGGCTAAACTCCTTGCCTCCGAACTCGACATACATACTTGCCAAGATCTTCTTTATTATTTCCCAACTCGCCACGTTGACCGCTCTCGCTTCTATCATATCAGGGACCTTTACGGCACTGAGATGCCATACATCCAGATAAAAGGTCGGTTTATAAACTTTACAAGAGAAGGGGAGGGGCGTAAGCAACGTCTTTCGGCTACATTTACTGACGGCGACCGCCTGTGTCAGGTCACTTGGTTTGCCAAGATCCAGACAATTGAAAACATGTATCGTCCCGGTGTGGAATATGTCCTGTTTGGCAAACCCTCTTTCAAGTATAATGCTTGGCAATTTGTGCATCCCGAGATAGAAATATATGATCCCCAGCGCCCTCCTCAGGGACTAAGGGGCATCTACGGATTGACTGAAACGCTGAGAAAACGGGGTTTTACCACGCGCCTAATGCAGGCTCTCACTGCAAATCTGCTCGATTCAATACCTATAGGCTCTATTCCTGAGACTCTGCCCGCAGAAGTGATGAAGGAGCGTTCCCTTATGCCTCTTGATGAAGCGATGCGCAATATGCACCGCCCCGTATCTATGCAGGCTCTCCAGAAAGCCACTGAGAGAATGAAGTTTGAGGAACTTTTCTATCTCGAACTTCATATTCTCGAGTTTTCACGTCGTCGTAATCTTCAATTGCAAGGACATGTATTCTCAAAAGTTGGTCCACTATTCAATAAATTCTATTCCGAAGTAGTTCCATTCCCCTTAACAGGGGCACAAAAACGAGTGCTGAAAGAAATCCGCGAGGATATGCGCACCGGCAGGCAGATGAATCGGTTGCTGCAAGGAGATGTAGGCAGTGGTAAGACTCTTGTGGCTTTTATGACTATGCTCCTTGCCGCCGACAATGGAAAGCAGGCTGCCCTGATGGCTCCAACTGAAATACTTGCTACCCAGCATGCCGAAGCATTGGCGAAATGGGCTGAACCTCTTGGAATCGGAACGGCATTGCTTACCGGAAGTACGCGTGCCGCTGAGCGCCGCCGCATTGCCTCCGGACTTGCCGACGGATCAATCCATATGCTTATTGGCACGCATGCACTTATTGAGGATGCTGTGGAATTTCGTGATCTCGGGCTGGCTGTAATAGATGAGCAGCACCGTTTTGGGGTTGCCCAACGTGCAAAACTTTGGAAGAAAGGTGCAGTTCCTCCTCATGTGCTTGTCATGACGGCTACTCCTATTCCACGCACTCTTGCAATGACCGTATATGGCGACCTCGATGTCAGTGTTATCGACGAACTCCCCCCCGGCAGAAAACCCATCCAAACCTGGCTGCGCTACGACGACAATCGCAATGAAGTGTATCGTCACCTTTACAATGAAATCTGCAAAGGTCGGCAAGCATATATTGTCTATCCACTTATTCAGGAAAGTGAAAAGACCGATCTTAAATCGGCTGAAGAAGGTTTTGAGAGGATTAAGAGTATTTTCCCCGGCATGGGAGTTAGCCTTGTTCATGGGAAAATGAAACCTGCCGATAAGGATGCGCAGATGCAGAAATTCGCCTCCGGTGAGACCAAAATACTTGTTGCTACTACTGTCATTGAGGTCGGGGTGAATGTTCCTAACGCCTCTGTTATGATTATCGAAAATGCCGAGCGATTTGGCTTGTCGCAACTTCATCAATTGCGGGGCAGGGTAGGGCGAGGTGCCGAACTCAGTTATTGCATTCTCATGAGCAAACATCAGATTGGGGCAGAGACAAAAAAGCGTCTTGGCATTATGACAGAAACTACCGACGGTTTCCTGATTTCAGAAGCCGATTTAAAACTTCGCGGTCCCGGCGACATGGAAGGCACGCAGCAATCCGGACTAGCTTTCAATCTCAAGGTTTCCAACCTTGCACGAGATGGTCAGATCGTTGGTCAGGCACGCGCTACTGCCATGCGCCTTCTCGATGGCAAGATGTTATTGCAGCCGGAAAGCATCTCAATTCTCAACCGAGAACTTCAATCCCGATTCTCACGTTCCATCGACTGGAGCCGCATCTCCTAACATCCCTCCGAGTCCGCAAAGTAAGTAAGCATGCTCCGCATGCGCCCCGCC
>CAMWQF010000334.1 GCA_947176285.1 uncultured Porphyromonadaceae bacterium | reverse complement strand
CATTCCTTTCAGGTATTCCTACACGTTCGGCATAATATAAGCAAACTTATCTTCTGCTCTCACTCAATGGAATTCCTTCTTCAAGAGACAAAAACCTGCTCGAAAACCTGACGAAATCTTAATAAAAAAATAAGTCTAAACAACTTCAGTGCAAAATTAATAAAAATATCCCGCAACTGAGTTGCAAATGCATAAAAAAACGCCCTCACAGGCTTGTGAGGGCGTTATAATTCACATATGATGTTTTAGAACGGGAAGTTGATGCCTACGTGTACATCAGCATTTGATCTAAGAGGAATCATATCTTTAGAGAATTTGATATTAGCATAGTCCATACCAATCATGAAATTGAATCCCTTGTTGCCGAGGCTAAGAAGGAAACCGTAGTTTACTCCATAGGTACCTGCAGCTGCACTTACTGAGGCTGCAATTCCTCTTACAGGCTCTACATTGGCACTTACTCGGAATTCGGTATAAGGGAAGATTTTGCTCATGTCTGTGGTATTGAGCAAACCGAAATGAAGTTTCTTGTAGAAGGGGAATTGATAATCCACGCCAATTCTCATCTTTCCTTGCAAAGGCATTGAAGATTTCACAGTGCCATTGTCTTCAAGTTCATATAGTTTGGATAGGCCATCTTTCATGTCATCCCAACCGTTGTCATCACCAAATCCTATTTTGTAAGCTGAAGTCTCAAATGTTTTTGTTCCATTTGTTGAGGCTTCCTGCACTTTGTCAAATGACATAGTTCCAAGATCGGTAAATGCAAGTGAGAATGTGAAGTCTTTCCATTCGTAAGTAGCACCGAAGTCTAAGCCGAAACCAAAGCCATTGATGCCAAATTTCATGTCATCGGTATTAACACCACTAACATATGGTTTGCCATTATCGTTAGTGTCCATATCATATCTAACGCCATCAAGACCGATTCGCATACGCGCATCTGAAATTACTCTCCATGAATCTTCGCCAAGATCAAGTTTCAGTTCATTGAAATCTGCCTGTGCAAAACCGGCTGGAAGCAAGAACTTAAGGCTGATACCGGCACGAAGTCCAGGCACTTGCTTGATTTCTCTTGAATGGTTTAATGCAATTTCTGCATAAGCAGCCGCCTTAGCACGGATATTGGTGATGTCGTAAGTTTGGTTGGTAAGACCATTTTTCATCAATGCGAACATATCCTTGGGAAGGTCCATGCTTAGATTTTCCTTCACGTTGATTGCAATGTTGTTGTATCCACCAAAAGCCTTGAAACCAACTTGAATCACGTTAAGACCGAGACTTTGAGAAAGACGGTTAACATTGCTGAATTTGCTAAGTGCTTTATTGGCATCAATTTCCGGATTGGTAAACAAACCTGTTCTGCCATTGCTCAATGGATATACAATGTCGGTTACGTTAAGATTGCCGTTGACCGACACGTTCAAATTGCCAAGAGCTGGAAAACCAACATATCCATGGCGGTTGCTCAATGCCGGGTTGAGTTGCCACTTCATGTTATAGTTTTCCATGAAGTAGCCAGTCGAAGACTCCTGAGCCGACACTGACATCAAGGAGACCGCAGCGAAAGAGAGAGCGATAAGTTTTTTATTTATGCTGTTCATTGTTGTTCAATGCTATATATTTAAAAATCTGTTGTGTAATCTCCTGATACTGTTACTCGCACCTTGCTGAGCATGATTTCTAAGTTCGGACCAAGAGCTTCGGGATTGTTACTTGTTTGGGTTACTGTGGCCTCTATTCTTATTCCATCAAAATCTTTGATAGGCGAAATCTTACCATTCACTTTCTTGCCTTGGATATTCAATCCGATTTGTTCCCCAGCTGTGTTTGCAGTTATCTTTAATTCTTTATTCTCTTCAACTTCGATATCCTTACCATTCTTGTCGATCGGGAAAATCTTGATTGAGGCATTTACAGGGAGATTGGATGTGCACAATGCATCTAAGTGTATAAGGTAGATGTTCACTTTATCAAGGTCATCACTTCCCCAGCCGGTTTCAGTGGTATTGTAAATGATTCTTGTTTCGTTTCCAAGAGCAAGTGGTGCGCTAAATGAGTAATCTCCTTTAGCCACTCCAAGATCAGTAAGAGGAAGTTTATTTACATTTCCTTTAAATATCAGATTTGACACGCTTACGTCAATGGTCTTTGGAAGTCCGTTATTTCCGCTGGTTAAGATTCTGTTAAGTCCTTCAATCTCAATTTTCGTATAACCATCAGGAATTGAATTTCCCTTATCCTTAGCGCAGAAAGCCAATTTTGATTCATTACCGCTTAAAGTAAAAGATCCGGAATATGTTATCGATTCTTTTTCGAAATTAGATTTGATATTCAAAGTGCCGGATCCTGTGAGTCCATATTCACCCACAGGGTTGGTAAGTGAAACTAAGATTACGGGATCGTCAATAATAATATTAGTCTCAGGACTATCCAAGAAATCCGGAAGGTCATTCAAAGATATAGGATTAATATTGATGTCGTCCATATCATAGTTTATCTTACCACTGAAATTTTTCACAGAGAATCCGGATACGGAGTATTTGATATCAATATTAAATGGATTTGGAATCACTATTTGACTAACGTTGAGTTGTATCTTAGCGCTTTCAAGACCAATTTCTCCATTGATGTTAAGGCTATGGTCAGTGCCGATAACCCCTCTTTCACCTAATGACAATCCGTTAGCAGATATGATAAGATGTGCTTTACCATTGTTATCTACCGGAATATTTGATATTTTCAGGATATCATTTTCAGTATCATAGTTGCCATCTACATTATAAGTAAGTCCCATCAGTCCCTTCGGCAATTTAAGAGAGATATCGGTAAAACTTATTTCGTTATTACCGATCATTAGACCGTCAGGAATAGACAATTCTACATCAATTGTTATGGGTGATGTCTCAATGTTGTCAAGCGATTCTAAAGCCTTATCTATTTTGTTAAGGTTAAATTCATATTTTTGCAAGCCGGCATTGTTTGCAAGATTTAGGTCAAGAGATTTATTAATAGGAATTGGGAGTGTGATACCAGACGGAATATCTGCAGGAATGTTTACATTTACCTTAACAGAATCGATAGGAACTTGATCTACGTTCACACTTCCAAGACTGAATTCAGTCGGTTCAATGCTTCCTCCTTTTTCTATAGAATAAATCACTTTCTCCTGGGAAGTACCCTTGTTAAGAGTATCTTTTTTGATAGTTGGATCATCGTCGGCAATGTCAATGATATTGTCGAGTTTGATGGTTTTCAATTCTACAGGAATAGTGAGATCTTTGACCGTAAACTGCGAAGTTGTGTCAAGGTCTGAAAGGTCATACTTGTCATCAACACAGCCAGTCATCATAGATATAGCTGCCATAGACAATATGCCTTTAGCAAGTGTCAGTCTGTTGATTTGCATGTTGTTTTATTGTTGTTAATTAATATTTTATTCCTTTAATT
>CAMWQF010000333.1 GCA_947176285.1 uncultured Porphyromonadaceae bacterium | reverse complement strand
TCAGGAAGAAAATCCATATGCGGAAGCGGCAAACCCGTTTCCGCAATTTCTTTTGCAGTGAGCCCTGCACCGGTGTGACATTCGCACACACGTGCATATTCTTCTTCTATACCTTCTTGCCTAAGCAATTCTCCACCTATGATGCCATGTCGGATATAAGGCTGGTCACCATAGCAATATATGCCTTTTGCATTACACTTGAAAATCCCTATATCATGGAGCATGGCTGCATCGTAGACGAAGTCTCGATTGACAATAAGGTGGGCGGCATCTGCCACGGCGAGAGCCTTGAGAGCGACCATCTCGGAATGGGTCAGAAGCAAATCGAGGAGGGCTGAACCCTCCTCGTAGTATTTATTCACAATATTCTTGAAAAGCATAATTAGTTTTCTTCGATGATTTCAACCCAACCATGGATATCGGGTTCTTCACCAAGTTGGATACCGCGAAGTTTATTGTATAAGGCTGTAGATTTCTCACCGGGCGTTCCATCGCCATACTTATAACTCTTTCCAGTATCGATGTCATCAATGACACCAACAGGCGAGATAACAGCTGCTGTGCCGCATGCACCTACCTCATCGAATGTCTCAAGTTCCTCAACAGGAATATGACGACGTTCCACTGTCATACCAAGATCCTCGGCAAGTTGACAGATGCTTTTATTTGTGATGGAAGGAAGAATAGATGCAGATTCGGGAGTTATGTAACTGTTCCCACGAATTCCGAAGAAGTTGGCTGCGCCACATTCATCAAGATATTTCTTTTCCTTAGGATCAAGATAGAACATAACGGAGTATCCCATATCATGCGCCAATTCTCCAGCCTTAAGGGAAGCAGCATAATTGCCGCCAATCTTAAATGCACCTGTGCCAAGAGGAGCAACGCGGTCATAATTACGACTCATACACACCTTAGTTGGAGCAAACCCGGTCTTAAAATATGGACCTACGGGAGTGACGAACATCACTACCATGTAATCCTTAGAAGGCTTCACACCGACCTGCGGCGAGATACCAATCTCGAGAGGGCGGATATAAAGGCTTGCACCTGTGCCGTAAGGAGGCACAAATTCTGCATTGAGCGCCACCACTTTACGGACCATTTCGCAAAATATCTCCTCAGGAAGCGGTTCCATCATAATGCCTTCGGCAGAACGTATGAAGCGTTTAGCATTTTCATCCATGCGAAACACTCTTATCTTACCGTCAGCACCACGAAATGCCTTCAATCCCTCAAATGCTTCTTGACCATAATGAAGACAAGCAGCAGCCATATGCATGGGGATATATTCCGAGTCTGAGACTTCAATAGGACCCCATTTGCCGTCGCTGAAGGTGCAACGCACATTATAGTTTGTCTTAATATATCCGAACGGAAGATTTTTCCAATCGATTGCTTCCATATCTAATTTTTTAATTTTAGGCTCAACTTAATGGTTATCTGACTATAAGATAAGGAGTAATCCCCTCAAGGCATCAGACTGCAATCTTACAAGTGAGATCGCCAACCTTTACAATGTATACTCCATGCGAAAGAGGCAATCGACTTGTTCCGGCAGGCAAAGTCTCGTTGCTTACTACTTGTCCAAGGATTGTAAACACCTTAATCTGAACAGACTGAGAAGCAACAACCACCACATGACCGGGCGACACACGAATTTCCACATCGTTGTCACGAGCCACCGAATTGAGACCTGAGACGTCAGTGCGTACCGGTTCCCATCCTTTAGCAAAGGATGACAACGGCATCATGACAGCTACTGAAGCCATCAGGATAGCAACAACCTTACACAGACGCCTTTTCATATTTGATTATTTCTTTACCTTATTATAACGGGCATTTAGTCCTTCTACCACCTCATCAGTGATGTCAAGAGCAGGATTGAAATGCAGAGCAGCAGCCTTATTGAAGATGGCATCGTAGCCGTGCTTCTTATTGTATTCTTCGATGAAAGCCATCACTGAATCAGAAACAGCCTGCTGAGCCTTAGCGGCAGCCTCTGCATATTTTTGCTGCATCATTCCTACTGAGCGCTCTGCATTGCTCTGCATAGAAGCAAGTTTCTGCTGGTCGGTATCGAAACTTTCCTGAGAAAGATATGAATTATTCTGCACCTTATTCTGAATCTGAGTAGCCAAAGACTGGAGTGAAGTCTGATGACGCTTAGTCTCGCTTTCAAGATTAGTCTGCATGCGAAGCATCTCCTCGTTGTAGTCTTTAGCAAGGATATATCTTGTGAGGAGAGTATCCATGTCCACATAGCGATAGTTGGGCAAAGTCACTGAGTCAGCCACAGCCACTTTCTTAGCAGGAGCAGCCTTTTCCTCTTTCGACCCATTGCAGGAAACCATAGTGTTTCCAACAGCCAAAGCCATTGCAAGGCTAAGAACGGAATAAAAGATTTTTTTCATTATTATATGTTTGTATTTTTGATGATTCGATGTCGAAAGAGTGCCTTTCCCACGGAAGGGCACTATCCGAATGCAAAATTAATAAAAAAATGCGATAGGAGCGATAAGAAATGTAAAAGATTTGTTAAAATGAAAAAAAATTCATATCTTTGAGGTCTGAAAACAACAAAGAGCCCATTAAAAATATAAAAAATCAACTTTTGCAATCGAAAGTAGAGATGGTTGGGTTTACACTAACGTTGAATATCTGAAACATAAACATACTAAAAAATGGAAGTAAAAGACCTTAAGCCGGAACTCATCTGGCAATGCTTCGATGAAGTGACCAAAGTGCCACGACCCTCTTGCCATGAAGAGCAAATCAGGGAGTTTCTAATTAATTTTGCAAAGAAGCACAACGTAGCAGTCAAGACAGACGAATGCGGGAATGTGCTAATGCATAAAGACGCAACCCCGGGGCTTGAAAATGCGCCTACTGTCATCCTCCAGGCTCACATGGATATGGTGGCAGAAAAGAATGGTGGCGTGGAACATGACTTCTTGAAAGACCCCATCAATACTTATGTGGATGGAGAATGGGTCAAAGCCAGAGGCACTACACTTGGAGCAGACAACGGAATAGGTATAGCAGCAGCAATGGCTGTAATGATCGACCCGACTTTGAAGCATGGTCCTGTGGAAGCCCTATTCACCGTGAATGAAGAGATCGGACTGGAAGGGGCTCAGAATCTGGGAGAAGGGATGCTTGGAGGCAATATACTTTTGAATCTTGACTCTGAAGACGATGGAGAGATATTCGTAGGTTGTGCCGGAGGAATCGACACCACAGCATGGTTTGAATATAAGCGTTCTTTGGCTCCCGACCACTTCACATACATGAAAATAAGTGTGAGCGGCCTGCTCGGCGGACACTCAGGAGGCGACATTCATCTTGGAAGAGCGAATGCCAATAAACTCGTAGCCCGCTTCTTATGGAATTGCTCTCAGAAATGGAATCTTGAACTTGCTGAATTTGACGGCGGCAATCTCCGCAATGCCA
>CAMWQF010000332.1 GCA_947176285.1 uncultured Porphyromonadaceae bacterium | reverse complement strand
CAAATCATAAGTCATCACTTAAAAGAATCCGTCAGGCTGAGAAGCGCAGACTCGAAAACCGTTATTGGGCTAAAACAGCTCGCAACGCTGTGCGTAAGGTTCGCAAGATGGAAGATGCAGCTGAAGCTCAGGCTGCTTATAATAAGGTAAGCGCTCTTCTTCAGCGTCTTGGTCGCAAGAATATTATCTCGAAGAATAAAGCTGCTAATCTCTGCAGTGGTCTTCAGATTCACATCAACAAACTTACAGCTGCTGCAAAGTAATATTTCAGTAAGCTGATTGTTGGCCCATTCGTCTATCGGTTAGGACGAGAGATTTTCATTCTCTAAAGAGCAGTTCGACTCTGCTATGGGCTACTCCCCAAATCCATCCTATCCCCCCGAGACCCGTTGCCTCCCCCGAGGCGCGGGTCTCAACTTTTTTATAATATATTGATTAGTGTATAAAAATGTCCTTAAAGTCTTTAAGATTTTAAGGACATTAAGGACATTCCTGTCAGTTTAATCTGCTACAATCACAAATCCATCTCTCTTAGAGAGTGTAATCTGAACTTTCTCCGGATTTTTGATTTTCAAACTCTTTGCGACAAGAGGTGATTTGCCATTTTCGGCATAAATTGTCACTTCCTGTCCTTTAGTAAGCATTGGCAGGTCAAGTTCTAACTTCAGAGGCTTCTCTTCTGCAGATACCCCGGCTATATACCATTTCCCTTCTGTACTCTTACGAGCCAGAACTACATACTTTCCAGGATACCCGTCAATGAATACTGTGTCGTCCCATGTTGTAGGCACCTTTTTCATATATTCTATAGCATCGGCAGGGGCGTCTGTAAGATTATTGGGAGCGAGTGCGAAATTCTGCACCGGATTTTGGAACAATATTGATGTGGCAAGTTGGAAGGCGTCTGTTGTGCGTCGTATATTCCCTCCGTCGTTGCCACGGTTCATTCGTTTGTTGAGCACTGTTCCTCCATATTCCATCACGCCGGCTGCATTGCGGATAAAAGGATGAAGAGTGGCATTGAAGTCTTCCATATCGCAGAAATCCTGACTGAATATGAGATTTTCTGAAGCAAGCACAGCCTCACTGCCTACATAATTAGGATACATCCTCTCCCATCCGCGTGGAAGCGTACAGCCATGGAAGATGACGCTTATGCCATGATCGTTGGCATCACTCAGTATATCTTCATAGAGACGCATTGTCTCTTGCTTGTCGCCTCCGAAGAAATCAACCTTAATTCCCTTTATGCCAAGACTTTCAAGCCACTTAAATTCTTCCTTACGCGGTATAGGGCGCGACATCTTGTTGATTGGACCTTGTTCTATGTCGTTCCACCAGCCTGAAGATGAATACCATATCAGCAAATTGACCCCCTTGCTTTGAGCATACTTCGCAAGTTTGGCTATTCCTTCCTTTCCTATTTTTGTATCCCACCAGTTATCGACAAGCACATTCTGATAACCCATGTCTGCTGCAAAATCGATATATTTGATCTGATCATCGTAATTGATGGAATTATCCTGCCATAGAATCCAACTCCATGTTCCTTTCCCGGGCTTAACTTCAAAATCAGATGTGTAGAGCGGTTCCACAAGATTCCAAGGAATAGTGGTCTCCACTATTGGTTTGAGTGTATTGCCCACTGTTATGGTGCGCCATGGTGTTTTCCCTGGAAGACTTATGGCAGGATTTGCACTGCCGTTGCCGTTGTTTTCCTCTGCCATTGGGTATTCGATTGCGAACACTCCATCTTTATATTCACCTAAACGGCTACCGCAAAAGTATCCGTCTACTCCGGTTTCTGTAATAAGTGCCCACCCGTTGTCGCCTACATGAAATAATGCCGGGAATGTAAACCCATTGCCGAACTCTGATTTTTCTGTAAGTGGCGTCTCTGCCTTATAATTCTCCTCATAGGATGGTTTAGTGCGTTTCCAGCCTACCATAGCCTTGCTCTGCGGAGTGAGGAAAGTGGTAGTGAATTCCGGGAAGCGGAAGCCTGATGCTTCCTTCTCAATAATCATGCTTCGGGTGTCTCTTTCCACTGGGATGACATATCGGAATGCTATGTCATTGTTGCCTACTTGCCATTCTATCGACATCTTAAGTTCCTGTTCTGCAGAATATTCTTCTGTCAAAGTGTTGGCTGTCCAATCTATATGGCTTTTCTTTATCTTTGCCTGATCGAAAGACTTTTCTACTTTTCCTGTTTTCTCTCCCAAAAGAGTAAGACCTTTGGAAAAATCCCCTATATTTGATACAAATCCAAGTGGAGAATCAAGAAGAATAGGATCTCCGTCATATGTTACGGAATATAGCGGTGTTCCATCAGCCGAAAGCGACGTAGTCAGCACCAATCGTCCGTCAGGACTGCTTACAGTAGCTGCTGAAGCCGCCATCACCCCACATCCCATAATGCTCAAGACATATGTTCTAAATTTCATTATCAAGTCTTTTTATAGATTCTAAGGTTTCCTTTACTTTCTTGGTAAGTTTCATGTAGAATATGATTTTATGCAAAGTTAATAAAAAAAAACGATACTTGATTTGGGAAGTCGGATTTTTTTTAATAACTTTGTGTCTATCATTAAAAATCAGCCTTTGTGGCAAAATTAATCTGACATGGAATACAAAAGAATACTGCTAAAACTCTCCGGTGAATCACTAATGGGTGCGCAAGGATATGGCATCGACCGTGACCGACTCGAAGCTTATGCTCGCCAAATCAAGGAAATAGCCCAAGCCGGCGTTGAAATTGGAATTGTAATAGGAGGCGGCAACATCTTCCGTGGTCTTTCCGGTGCTGCCAAAGGTTTCGACCGAGTCAAAGGCGACCAAATGGGAATGCTTGCTACAGTAATCAACTCCCTTGCTCTATCTTCAGCATTAGAATCTCTCGGACAGCCTGCTCAGGTATTCACTGCCATTCCGATGTTCCCGATCGGTAAACCATATAGTAAATGGGAGGCAATCGATGCTATGAAAAATGGAAAAATTGCAATCATGAGTTGTGGTACCGGACAACCTTTCTTCACTACTGACACAGGCTCTGCACTACGTGCAATAGAGATTGAAGCCGACGTTATGCTTAAGGGTACACGTGTCGACGGTGTATATACTGCCGACCCTGAAAAAGATCCAAAAGCCACAAAATTCGACAAAATCACCTATGATGCGGTAATTTCTGCTGGTCTTAAGGTAATGGATCTCACTGCCACTGCCCTCTGCAAAGAAAACAATATGCCTATCTACGTATTCAACATGGACAAGGAAGGCAACCTCCTCAAAATGATGCAAGGCAAAAACGTAGGAACTCTAGTCTACTAATTAGATAAATTAGTGCAATTGGTCTAATTTATCTCAATAATAGAAATACTAAAACATAAATATAACATGGAAGTAAAAGAATATCTTGACAATGCCCAGGAGTCGATGGAACTCGCTGCCGACTATCTGGAAGA
>CAMWQF010000331.1 GCA_947176285.1 uncultured Porphyromonadaceae bacterium | reverse complement strand
TAATCATAGAGTTTAAAATCCTACAAAATAAACAAATAAGTCGTGATTTGGTTTATTTTTCAATTTAAGGCCCCGACTCATAAAAAATGGGGGTCGGGGCCTAAATGAATAGTTTTTATTGGATCTTGAGTAATTTTCGAGAACTACCCGCCAACTAAATATGTTACCAATGTAGAGAAATAAACCTTTTTAATTAATAGTTTTGATTTAATAATATCGAAAATCATGGACAATCGGATCAAACGGAAGCTTTTCCTAACTCTAATCATGTGCCTTGCTTTTGGGGCAGCCTTTGGTGAACAACGATATGTTGGAGGCGACATTTCTTTACTCCCGCTCTATGAAGAAGCAGGAGCGAAATATAAAACTCATGATGGAGAACCCATCTCCGATGTTCTTTCTTTCTGTAAAGAGGAAGGGATGAATGCAATGAGAGTACGCGTATTCGTAAATCCGGAAGATTATACCGGGAAAGATGCTGATCCTAATGCATGCCAAACCATCGAATCCGTTATGCCTCTATGCAAAAGGATTAAAGAGCATGGATTCAATCTAATCCTCGACTTCATGTATTCCGACACATGGGCTGACCCCGCCAAGCAATGGACTCCGAAGCAATGGCAAAATCTTAATGATGAAGAACTTTGCAAAAAAGTGTACGAATACAAAAAAAACTCTCTGACATTGCTAAAAGATGCAGGGGTAACTCCGGATTTCATTCAGACCGGGAATGAGATAAGTTATGGGATGCTATGGGGTGCTAACACAGATTCTGAAGCAAATCTCAAAAAAACATTTATGGGCAGCGATAAAAACTGGAAGCGTCTTGGAGATTTGCTCAAGAATGCTATCTCTGCTTGCCATGAAGTTTGTCCGGATGCAAAAATTATTCTCCATACGGAGAGAGTAGCAGCACCTAACGTGCAATGGAATTTCTACAACCAGATGAAATCATTAAACGTAGACTATGACATCATCGGCATAAGTTATTATCCTTATTTCCATGGATCATTAAGCAAACTTGAAACTGCAATAAATGATTTGGAAACAAATTTCAAAGAAAAGGATATCATGGTTGTTGAGACAGGGTATTCCTACAAATGGGAAGTTCCGGGGACTTCAGAAAAAGTTGACTATCCTTATTCAGACGAAGGTCAAAACCAATATGCAAAAGATCTTGTCGATATGCTACTTAAACACAATAAGGTGATAGGATTGTTATGGTGGTGGATGGAATATAACGCATACGGCACATCTCTCAGCGGATGGTATAACGCTCCCCTCTTTGACAGTTTGACCGGAAAGGCTACATCTGCTTTGACTACAATATGCAGTTTTGCGAAAGGAGGCAACAGCGTATTTTCAATCTCCGACACTATCAATCACGATGTGAGATGGTATGACCTCAAAGGCGCAGAAGTAACTGAAGACCAAATGAATCACGGTATATTCATCTCAACGGAAGGTAAAAAGATTGCAAAATAACCAGATATCCTAATGCATTAAGGTCCCGTCTCATAAAGCAAGACGGGACCTTAATCATTTAGCATTATTATAAGATCTGCTCCATTCCGATTTTAAAGGGTCGCAGTCCCATTTTTTCATAAAAACGAATAGCACCTTCATTTCCGCTCCATACATTGAGAGTCAGATTATGAAAACCTTCTGCCTTTGCATACTCTTTTATTGCTTGAAAAAGCATTTTTCCTATGTTCTGCCCACGGCATTCTGAATCTACACATATATCATCGATATAAAGTGTGCGGATTTGTGCGAGATGTTCATCCTTGGTGTGGTCTTGAATTATACAGAAACCATGGCCTTTCACTTCATCTTTTTCGTCGACAAACACGAAAATCCGCATATCCTTATCTTCCAATAATTGCGCCACTTGTTCAGATGTGTATTTAGTATGACCATGAATGAATAGGTCGGGACGACTGTCGGCATGGACATCGTTGACTTGATGCAGCAGACGCATTATAGAGGCTATATCCCCTGTATTTGCAAATCTAACCATAGAACTTGAACCTTTTTACGAAAAAATCAACAATAAGCATTAGTTATATATGCCCGCAGAAAGATAGCGTTCGCCGGAATCGGGCATAATTGCAACAATGGTCTTTCCTTCGTTTTCAGGAAGTCGAGCAGTCATAATGGCAGCCCACAAAGCGGCGCCGGAAGATATACCAACCAAAACACCTTCTTCCTCCGCCATCAAACGAGCACCGGCAATTGCATCTTCATCACTTATCGTCATAATCTCATCAATGACATTGCGGTCAAAATTATTAGGCACAAAATTTGCTCCAATTCCCTGTATCTTATGAGGGCCCGGTTTTCCACCAGACAATATCGGTGAATTCTTGGGTTCAACGGCAATCACTTCTACATCCGGATTATATTTCTTTAATCCGCGACCGGTTCCGGATACAGTTCCTCCGGTTCCTACGCCTGCAATAAAAATATCAATCTTGCCATCAGTATCATTGATTATCTCTTTTGCAGTAGTGACTTCGTGGATTGCAGGATTAGCAGGATTGTCAAACTGCTGAAGAATGACAGCATTCTCAGTTGCATTCTTTAGTTCTTCGGCGCGACGGATAGAGCCTGCCATTCCTTCACTTCCCGGAGTCAGTTCCAATGTTGCTCCATAAGCAGCAAGAAGATTACGACGCTCCAAACTCATCGTATCAGGCATAGTGAGAACTACTTTGTAACCTTTTGCTCTTCCGATCCACGCTAATCCTATACCTGTGTTTCCGCTTGTAGGTTCAATGATTGTAGCCCCTGGCTTCAACACCCCCCTCTTTTCAGCATCTTCTATCATAGCAAGAGCAACTCGATCTTTGACACTCCCTCCCGGATTGTAAGATTCCAGTTTAACGAGTATACGTGCTTTTAAATCATATTTCTTCTCTATTTCTGTCACCTCAAGCAATGGAGTATTGCCGATAAGCGAAAGCATATCCTTATGAGTTTTAGTTGTATTCATTGTATATTATAGGTTTAGTTATATCCGAACTTTAGGTTATGTATCAATTTTCAAACATCCAGCTATCAAAATCCATAAGGTCTTTGCCCTCACCGGCAAAAACAAAGTAGAGATCATGGATGCCATCGCGTTTTTTAATCTTGGTCTTGGTCTCTTTCCAATCTTTGGAAGCACCGCATTTTACGACCCCAAGAAGTTCTCCGTTAGGAGAGTCCAAACGAACTTCAATTGCAGCAGTAGGATTATTGCCACGAGTGCGGGCAGAGAAAGTCTTTGCGCCATCTTCAAAATTAACTTCTCTCACTTTTATCCAATCGCCGGGATCTACATCATTGACAAAAACACTGTAGATATTGTCGTACCCAATGCCAATTCCTTCTTCCCAAGCAATGGTTTCTCCCTGCTGACGAATATAAGGGTTAAGGGGATTGACACTTTTAAGCACTCCCCTCTTATCATGATGCATATATG
>CAMWQF010000330.1 GCA_947176285.1 uncultured Porphyromonadaceae bacterium | reverse complement strand
GGATATTATCCTTTTTAGAATATCAAAGGAATATACAAGAATTCTATTATTAGGATTCTTGTCAAGTTTTTCTTGTAGTGTGGGTACAAGGTCAATTATTTGTTGTTTGATATCGTTATAGTATCCCTCTACCTCTTCGATGTACTCCTGAAATGTTTTCATTTTTTGTTGGGGGGAATTAGTCCCAGTCGTTTAAGGCGTTTACATATTTATCAACATCAATAATCTGAATGTAACTTTTTATGAGTTTGTTGCATTCAGGGCATTGACAAAAATCTGATTCTATATGAAGCACTGATGTATCAGTTTCAAAAGAGTCTTCTTGTTCTTCCATAGTCAGAGCGTTTTAGCTAATTCAATTTCTAATAGGACGGGGCTATTGGTGGTATCAAAACCCAATAGAACTAATATACGCGAAGCGGAGATACCTGAATAGGCGCAGCGCAATATTTTGCTAAATATGCCTATCACCCACACGACATTTGCACCATTGTAATAAAACGAATGATTATCGAAATCGTCGTATTATTCCGGTAAATATGCTTTACGATTTAGTTTTCCGTTGTATGTGCGTTTAACTTTTTCTATCTGAGTGTATAGTTGCGGAACTTTGTAACTTTCAAGTTTTGAAGCGAGATATTTTGCTATGGCTTTCTTCTCAACTGAATGGTATTCCTTAACGACGTAGAGAAGACGGAGTACAGTTCCTAATACCGGATGTGGCGACGGGATACAGATGCAGTCAGCAATCTCAGGCATCGACTTAGCAATATCTTCCACTTCGACGGGATTTATTTTAAAACCGCCCACATTAATTATATCACCTTCACGACCGATCAATTGCAGTCGTCCTTCTTCATCAAGATGTCCTGTATCTTTGGTAAAGAGTTTATTATCATGGAGGACTTTATTTGTTTCGTCTTCATCTCCACAATATCCAACCATTAAGGTCTTACCTTTACAAACTATATACCCATTATCGTCAATCTTTATGGCAGAATGTTTCATAGGTTTTCCCAAACATCCAGCTACACAGTACCCATCATTGAAATTATGGGTGGCTATAATACCGGTTTCGGTAGAAGCGTAGGTATTATATAGACGAGTATTAGGTAGTAGCTTACACATTATCTCCATATCAGCTTGCGAAATAGGTGCAGCCCCGGTCTCAATAAAATCAAATTTATCAGCACAATCTTTTAATTGCTTCTCTCCTAATTGTAATATCATACGAAGACTGGCTGGGACTTGGAAAGTGGCTACCTTATTGGGGGCATTTTTGACAGTGGTGAAGAACGCGTTCAAATCTTTTATGCCGTCCATAATATATATTGTAGCACCCACAATTATAGATGGCCAGATTTTACTTAAACTACCAATATGATTAAGAGGTCCCGTTATAATAAAGGTAATATCTGAAGTAAACCCCTGCGCATCAATTAGGTTTTCGGCATCAGAAATGATTACCGTTTGGGTAATCATAGTCCCTTTTTGTTTCCCAGTGGTGCCAGTCGTGAATAGAATGTCAGAAACTACATCCGGAATATTGGCATGTGCAGTCAATGTTATGATTTCTTGAAACCGCTCGTCAGGTAAATCCTTTTCAAGCGGAATTATTACTTTCCCTGCTTTATGAGCCGCCAAGTAGTCAATGACAAAATCAAATCCTTGCTTAGCTCTTGTAACATATACAGATGATTGCTCTAAGAGCAATTCAGTTGCACGCTCACAGACAGCCGTCCACAGGTCATGGTATGTCAGAGCACCCTCAGCACTTTTAAGAGCAATCTTCTGTGGCGAAAAGTGAGCATAATCGCACAAGTAATCTTCCAGCTTTTTCATTTACTTATTTCTTTTCTGAGATCTTACGATTGACCATCTCGACTATACTATCAAGGGAGCGTAAGTTCTTAGGAGTTGCGTCTTTTGCTTCGAGTTCTATACCATATTCCTGAGACAGTACCATAAGGATAGTCGTTACTCCAAGAGAATCTAATTCGGCAAAAAGGAAGTCCGAATTAAAATCGACGAGAGGAAGAAGGTCCTCCAATAATGTTCTAATATGATCTTTCATTTTTTTAGTTTTAATCAATTCTTAAACAATCGTGGAAGATAATCCACAAGATACTTTCGCCAGTTGCTCCAAGTGTGTCCTCCATTGGATTCATTATATACGAAAGGATGTCCTCCCTTGTTAAGTTTTTTCCTTAAGTCATCGTTGAGTTTTTTTGTAAAATCATCACTCCCTACGGCAATATAGAAGAGTTTGGGATTTTTCTTGAAAAAATTCTTCAATTTCCAGTCAAAATTATCATATATATCCAAATTTGGATCAGATTCGCCTCCTGTGATATTGCTTATTTTACGGTCTACACTACCTCCTCCTAAAAATGGTAATACTTCCTTTAGCTGCTTCCAGCCTTCTCCAATCCTTTTTAATCCTCCAACACTTTTATCTCCAAGTGCATTGGTGGTTTGCGCCGAGAACAATCCAACGTAATCAAACTCATTTGGATTATTCAATGATGTGTATAATGTATGTAGTCCTCCAAGAGACAAGCCAGCTATGGCTCTATGTTGCTTGTCCGAAATTGTCCTATAGTTCTTATCAACATAAGTGACAATTTCAGGAACAAAGGATTTCTCAAATTTTCCAAACATTGAAGACACGTTGTTCCCGGATGGTTCGACATTGGGATTATTTGGATCATCTCCAGGAGCAGCCGCCAATTCCACATTGCCATTAGGCATAACTACAATCATTGGCTCACAGATACCTTCTGCAATAAGATGATCCATTATTTGGGATAAACGACCACAATCTGCCCATGCAGTTTCATCGCCTCCCGAACCATGTAGGAGGTAAAGTACGGGATAACGTCTATTCGAGGATTTGTAGCCGTAAGGAAGATATACAACCATACGGCGTTTGCTCATTCCATTCAACGCTGATGGATACCAATCATATTTGATTGTACCTTTCTTTGTTAATGCATCAGTATAATTATCCCCAACTCCACCCTTAATGATAAAATAGTTATAAGTAGTTCCTATGTCGCGCGTAGTATCTTTATTCCTTTTATCGTAGCGGACAGAATCTTCATTAACTACGAAATCGTACCAATATAGTTCTGAACTGAGCGGCTGCGATGTGTAAGTCCATACGCCATCGCCAATGTTCATCATCTCTGCCTTTCCATCCTTTGAGAACATTCCAGCCATAGGAATAAAAGAGTTTCCCTTTTTGAAGAACGTACCCTGCACTTCAACCTTTTCCGCCTTAGGATCTAAATAAGTTATAGTGACTGAATTGTCACTATTGACGGTTACTGGTTCCTGAGCGCTAATTTGAGGAGTTGCGTACATTATTAGAGTTGCTAAAAATACGCCACTTATTTTTATTATAATGGATGTCAGTTTATTCTGAGAGGTCATAAAGCTTAAAGTTTTCTATCGTTAATAAATCCATAGA
>CAMWQF010000329.1 GCA_947176285.1 uncultured Porphyromonadaceae bacterium | reverse complement strand
ATTACAGATGGCAGGATTACAGATTATCAAGAAATATATGATGGTAATTTAAAAAATACATTTAAAGTACAATGGTCGATGTAGATGTAAAGATGAGTCCAAGATTTGGTGGTTTAGGATATATTGATTAAAATTACAGTAATTAACCTACTTTGATCATGAAGAAAAAATTAACTGTGCTTGCCTTGGGTGTGCCATTGTTGGTGGCAGGGCAGGCATATGTAAGGCAGTTTGACCATAATCCCATCGACCGTAGTTCTGAAAGAGTGATGCAATATAGCCCTACTTCCGGGGGCTATATTTATAGAAAGAACGGGGACAATCTATATACTCGTGCTTTATATGGAGGGAATACTGCATTCAGAATTGAGACCAGCGATCGTCCGATTTTTGGGGCTTTTCACGGTAAGGACAACCGCAATATTCATTTCATTGTAACCGTAAACGGACATTCCATGCGTCTGGATTCTGTAGCAGAATGCAGATCGTACTATCGTGGAGGTGAACGAAGATATGAACTTTCCGACCCGGCTTGGGGTGATGGCCATATATCCATCATAACTCTTGCTCCAAGACATTTCGAAGGTGGACTTTGGAAGATAGAGACATCTGATATGCCTGTTAATTCAGAGATAAAGGGTGTTTGTGTCCCAACAGTAAAAATCAAGTTGAGTAGAAACGGGGATATGGGAGCAGACCCTGCTAATGCTTTTGCTCCTGATACAGAAGGCGCATCAGTAACTACTCCCGAGATTCCTATTGGCGGTAAGAAAACTACTCTTTACTTCGGATATGAAGATAAAAAACTGGATGCATCCGATCAAAAACGACTCGCGGAAGAATTTGCAAAAGCAGAATCTCAGCGAGAAGAATTTGCCGGAATTTTGGTAATAGAGACTCCTGATCCATATTTCAATGTACTAGGATCAGTAATAAGCCATGCAGCCGACGGCGCATGGGATGGCAAAACATGGCAACATGGAGCTATAGGATGGCGTATGCCGTTGAGCGGATGGCGAGGAGCATATAGCGGAGACTTCTTAGGTTGGCACGACAGGGCCCGCACTCATTTTGATGCATATGCCAAGTCGCAGGTAGATAGTGTTCCACCAATTTATTCTCATCCCACTCAGGATCCTGACAAGAATATGGCGAGGGCTGAGAAGAAATGGGGCACGCAGATGTATAGCAACGGGTATATATGTAGAAATCCGGAGCGAAATGATCAAATGCATCATTATGACATGAACCTTTGCTATATCGACGAACTTCTTTGGCACCTTAAATGGACCGGAGATCTTGACTATGCACGAAAAATGTGGCCTACACTTAAATCGCATCTTGAGTGGGAAAAGAGGAATTTTGACCCTAATGATGATGGTCTGTATGATGCTTATTGCTGTATTTGGGCGAGCGATGCTTTGTATTATAATAGCGGAGCAGTCACGCACTCATCGGCGTATAATTACCGAGCCAATAAGATTGCCGCTGAAATTGCTGAGTTAATAGGAGAGGATTCGACGCCATATATTCAAGAGGCTGAGAAGATTTTAAAAGCACTGAACTCAACTCTTTGGATGGATGACAAAGGAGTGTGGGCTGAACATCAAGATTTTATGGGGCATAAGCGTCTGCACGATCATCCCGCACTATGGACAGTTTACCATGCTATAGACAGCGATGTAGCAGATGATTTTATGGCATATAGCGCTACCCGATATGTAGATAATAACATACCGCATATTCCTGTGGAAGCACCAGGTCTGGAATCCGGATATGCCACAATAGCCACAACTGATTGGCTTCCATATGCTTGGAGCATCAACAATGTAGCCTTTGCAGAAGTTATGCACACAACTCTTGCATATTGGCAAGCCGGCAGAGCAGAAGAAGCAGCCAAACTGCTTAAGAGTTCAATGCTCGACGGAATGTTTCTCGGCAACAGTCCCGGCAATATCGGACAGATAAGTTTCTATGATGCTGCAAGAGGAGAGTGCTATAGGGACTTTGCCGATCCCACAGCAATGATGGCGAGGGCCATTGTACAAGGATTGTATGGATTTTCGCCTGATGCTCTCAACCATACTGTTACAATCCGTCCGGGATTCCCTTCGGAATGGGATCATGCATCCATAAAGCACCAAGACTTTTCGTTTGATTTTAAGAGGATTGGTAAGAAAGAAATATATAAATTTAATGTCGGTCTTGATTCTGTAAGAACTGCTGAATTGATTCTTCCGGCATTGACTGATAAAGTGAAATCCATTAGAGTAAATGGCAGAAAATATGAGAGGGAACCTGTGTCAACAGCGATTGGGGGCCCGTCTCTTAAAGTAAAAGTTCCTTTGGATGGCGAAATGACTGTTCAGATAGAATGGAAAGGGAAGCCAATCAATAATTCTGATATTGCTCCAACCGGACAAGAGAGAAGAGGATTCAGAGAAGTGAAAAGTGGAGACTTCACATGGTGGGATGAGACGGAAAGTTTCACTCATTCCAAATCGGATGCATCTATACTCGGCATTGACCTGAATGTGAGTCCTGATGATAAGTATGAGACTATAGATCTTTGCGGTCTATATAACGCTAATATAACCGATATCTTCCACAACAGATATGAGTCGCCGAGATCCCCATATACCACTCTTCAGATTCCAATTCAGGGAATAGGCGAATGGTGTCATCCTGATGATACCGCACATATTGACGACAGCGGACTCAGAAGAATGATTGGAGAAAATGGAATACTTATGACCTCGTTAGGTATTCCCTTCACTTCAGATAAGGTAGGAAAGAACATTATCTATACTTCGCTCTTCGATAATTATCCGGATCGCGTGTCGGTGCCACTTAGAGGCAATGCAAAAGCTATTCAGTTGTTGCTTGCCGGAAGCACTAACCATATGCAGGTGTATATGGAAAATGCGAAAGTCACTGTTCGCTATGTTGATGGCACAGAAGAGGAGTTGCCACTTATAGCCCCTTATAATTGGTGTCCGATAGAACAAGACTACTATGTCGATGGGAAACAATTCCGACTTGAAACGCCTCGTCCTTATCGTATGATATTCAAGGATGGAATAGTAACCGATGATGTGGAAGGAAGTCTTGGAATTAAAGGAGTCTATGGCAGACGTATCGACGGCGGAGCAGGGGTAATGCTAAGAATTAACCTTGATTCAACTAAAGAACTTAAGGAACTTGTTTTGGAGACTCTCTCCAATGATGTAGTAGTTGGATTGGCTGGAGCGACACTTGTGAGATAATGATTAAAAAAAAATAAAAAATGGAGCATCTTTCATATGGAAGATGCTCTAATTACATTATCAAGATTGTCCGGATAAATACCATTTTCATCCAAAAATCGGATTTAATGGTCGATACTATTTATAGAGATTTAGGAAGTCGGGGAGTTCTATTCTTGTCATTTTTTGCTCATTAACCTTACCTATACATTTGATGTCAAATTAAAATA
>CAMWQF010000328.1 GCA_947176285.1 uncultured Porphyromonadaceae bacterium | reverse complement strand
AACCTGCTCGAAAACCTGACGAAATCTTAATAAAAAAATAAGTCTAAACAACTTCTATTGCACACTTTTGCATATATGCGCTGAATATTAAATTTTGTTAAACATTTTTAACATCTGGCAAATAGTAATGATATTTTGTTTATCTTTGTATTTGCAAAGACATAGAAGTCTAAAAAACTTCATATAAACAGTCATTTGCTTAGTAAAAGCAAGTAAGCAAGCGATAAAAGCTGAATAAGCTGTCCAAAATTTAATAAATAAACAAATGGCAAAAATACAAGGAGCCGTCACCGTCAACAAGGAGCGGTGTAAAGGATGCAATCTGTGCGTGGTAGCATGTCCCACCGATACGCTGTCGCTTCAGCCCTATGAAGTGAACGACCGCGGTTATCATTTCGCCTATATGTCTAATCCCGGGGCTTGTATCGGATGTTGCAGTTGCGCATTGGTTTGCCCGGATGCCTGCATAGAGGTATACCGCGTCAAAATTGACTGAATATCCAACGACTTAATCAGAACAATCATATGGAAGAAATAAGACTCATGAAGGGCAACGAGGCGATCGCCCACGCAGCGATCCGCTATGGGTGTGATGGCTATTTCGGCTATCCGATCACGCCACAGTCGGAAGTGCTTGAGACCCTCGAAGCACTCATGCCCTGGGAGACGACCGGCATGGTAGTGGTGCAGGCTGAATCAGAAGTGGCGGCAATCAACATGGTCTACGGCGGCGCAGCTACCGGAAAAGCCGTCATGACTTCATCTTCATCACCGGGTGTCAGCCTTAAGCAAGAAGGAATCTCCTACATAGCCGCCTCATCATTGCCGGCACTGATACTCAATGTGATGCGAGGAGGTCCGGGCCTTGGGACCATACAGCCCTCACAGGCTGACTATTTTCAGGCTGTGAAAGGTGGCGGACATGGCGACTATCATCTTATAGTTCTCGCTCCATCCACAGTGCAGGAAATGGCAGATTTTGTCGGTCTCGGATTCGACCTTGCATTCAAATATTGCAATCCTTCAATGATTCTTGCAGACGGCATTGTGGGCCAGATGATGGAAAAAGTAGTGCTTCCGGAGCAGCGTCCGCGTCGCACTGATGCAGAAATCAGAGAGCAGTGTCCGTGGGCAGCCACAGGACGCGAGGGTCGCCGCAAACGCAATGTGGTCACTTCGCTTGAACTCGAATCGGACAAGATGGAAATCATCAACAATCAGCTTCAGGCAAAATATCGCGAGATTGAGGCAAATGAGACCCGATGGGAAGAGATAGACACTGCGGATGCCGATTACCTGATCATATCTTTCGGCTCAGTAGCCAGAATCTCTACAAAAGCAAAGGAACTGGCAGAGGATGAAGGCATAAAGGTAGGAATTATCCGCCCTATAACTCTCTGGCCCTTCCCTACGGAGGCAATCCGCAAGGCTGCTGAAGGGAAGAAAGGGATACTTGTAGTGGAACTTAATGCGGGCCAGATGATAGAGGATGTGCGTCTTGCCGTACATGATTCACTACCTGTGAAGCATTTCGGCAGAATGGGAGGCATTATTCCAAGTCCTTCCGAGATAGTGACAGCCCTTAAGGAAAAACTAATAGCGCAGGCGTGAAACCTGACCTCAGAAATCTGAAAAAATGGATATACAAGATATAATAAAGCCTGAAAATAAGGTGTATGCTGCTCCTGAACTCCTTGAGGAAGTAAACATGCACTATTGCCCCGGTTGTAGCCACGGAGTGATCCATAAGCTTGTGGCTGAGGTGATCTCCGAACTCGGTATCGTGGAGCGTACGGTAGGTGTTTCTCCGGTAGGATGTGCAGTTTTCGCCTACAATTATATAGACTGCGATTGGATTGAGGCAGCCCATGGTCGTGCACCTGCTATAGCAACAGCCGTCAATCGTCTTTGGCCCGAGAATGTGGTGTTCACATATCAGGGAGACGGCGACATGTCTGCCATCGGCACAGCAGAGACTATCCATGCAGCCAACCGCGGTGAGAATATCGTGATGATCTTCGTTAATAACGCCATATACGGCATGACGGGGGGTCAGATGGCCCCAACTACACTTCTGGGACAAAAGACCGCCACATCGCCTTATGGGCGTCGTGTGGACCTTAACGGTTATCCTCTTGAGATCACCAATCTTCTCAAGGAACTTGACGGCACATGCTACGTGACACGCCAGAGCGTGCATACTCCAGCCAATGTGCGCAAGACCAAAGCGGCTCTTAAGAAGGCTTTCCAGAATGCAATCGCGAAGAAGGGTACAAGTGTAGTTGAAGTCGTGTCGACTTGCAATTCCGGCTGGAAAATGACTCCGGAAAAAGCAAATGAATGGATGGCTCAGCACATGTTTGAGAAATATCCGCTTGGCGACTTAAAAGTTTCTGAAAACTGAATCCCTAACCCTGAAATCTGAGAGAAATGAAAACAGAAATTATAGCAGCCGGATTTGGAGGACAGGGAGTCCTGTCGATGGGCAAGATACTTGCTTATTCCGGACTTATGGATGATAAGGAAGTTACCTGGATGCCTTCGTACGGACCTGAACAGCGTGGCGGCACAGCCAATGTCACAGTGATTCTTAGTGACGAAAGGATTTCATCGCCGGTGCTTGACACGTATGACATTGTCATAGCCTTGAATCAGCAGAGCCTTGACAAATTCGGACCGCGTGTGAAGAAAGGGGGAATACTTATCTACGACACCAATGGAATACACAAGCATCCGGAGCGCACTGACATCGACGTGTATCCGATCAATGCTATGGACGCCGCCCTTGAACTTGGCAACAGCAAGGCATACAATATGATAGTGATGGGCGCACTCCTGGAGGCCATGGAGTATAAGATACCGATGGAAAATGTGGTGAAGGGACTAAAGAAATCCTTGCCGGAAAGGCATCATAAACTTATCCCGGTGAATCAGCAAGCCATTGAGAAGGGGAGAACCCTTCTTAAAAAGAAGTAATCAGGGAAGAAATAACTTGTCTATATATTAAAGGGGTGACTTATAATCAGAAAGTCATCCCTTGTTTATTTCCTTGAGCCATCAGTGTAAGTAGCGGTCTTTCAGTTTGAATTTATATAAGGCTACGATGGCTAAAACGAGGAATGCCCCGGTGATGTCGGCTACCATATCCCAAAATTCCAGGGAGCGCCCGGTGTGCATTGCGTCTTGAAGCAATTCGGTGATGATGCCGAATATTGATGCGATATCGGCAGCATGCACATCCGCTTTCTCTATTTTCAGGGGCCAATCATGACGGCGATTCCAATCAAGTATAATACAGAAAGTAAATCCACCAAACATAATGGCATGCGCTATCTTGTCGGCACCGGGGAAAAGGGGGAGGTCATTGCCTCCGAGCGGGTCCGGACTCAGGGTGAGCCAGCAAATAGCCAGAAAGCATAAGATTGAGAATGTCCATGGAGGGAGTTTCTCCAGAAATGTCTTAAATTTTTCCATAAAGGCAAGATAGTGAAAAAGTCCAACTCCATATGCTA
>CAMWQF010000327.1 GCA_947176285.1 uncultured Porphyromonadaceae bacterium | reverse complement strand
TGAAGTTCTGAAAGATTTGGCTTATTATTCCCTTGCAGTAGTTGATAAGAAGAATGCGACTTCTAAAATGCGGGGAAACAAAATTTCTTCTGACTCAATAATGCTTGTGCCTGAAAAATCTATAGATGGGTTGGCAATACAAGTGCAAGGTTTTGCTGACTGCTCAATGGCTTCAGTGTTTGCTGTTTCCGACAAAACTTTGCCTGGAGTGCTGTTTTCTCTCGCCATTTTATCTCTTGCCGGTATGTACATATGGAGAAGAAATGAAAAATGTCTGACGACAACGGAAATTGTTGTTTCGGCTCATTCAATCCCAAGTCTTGACGGTATAAAACTCACGCCCATGCAAAGGCAGTTGACGCAAATGCTTCTTGACGCCCCTGATAAGAAAGTTGATAAGGCAACATTATGCACTGCTCTATGGGGCAATAAAAGCAATGCCGAAGAGTCGCTTTATACACTTGTACGTCGCACTAAGTCAGCCCTTGCGCAGTCCAATATTGAAATAATATGCAATCGAGGCGACTCCTATGAGATGCGAGTAAACGATTGATGTTCTGCAATATCAGGAATTGTCAGACAAATGTCAGATAAATGTCAGACAAATTATAATGGCTGAATGGACTTTTTTCACTTGCTTTGCACAAAAAATCGCAAAGCATGAAAAAGTTATTTATCATTCTCATTAAAGTTCTGGCATTATGTATGCTCATGGTAATGAATGTTGAGGCAAATGCCTTTGAATATAGGATCGTCTCAAATTCTGCTGATACCACTCTCAACGGATATGACTGTGTTCTTTACAATATCACTGATGCTATAACATCTTACATAGGGACTATCCGAGATGGAAAGATTGAAATCACAGGTGAGAGCAATCGGACATTTCCGGCTTTTATCCATGTCATGAGCAACAACAATGAAAATCCTAAAAGATCCCAAATCAACCTTATTGTAGAATCTGGAACAATAACTGTAGATTGGAATGAACGTTATCCGGTTTCCGGTGGGGTTCTTAACCAAAAATATAACGATTATATTAATAAACTTAATAGCCTCGCATCAGATCCTGCTTCTCAGAAAAAGGTATGGAAAGATGTTTTCAAGGAAAACTATGACAATGGACTCGGAGAAGATGTCCTTATTGAAGCCGGATTCAGTTGTTCTCCCAATGAGTGGGCTGATGCCATATCACTTCTTGATGATGAAACTAAGGCAATGACAGGCATCAGTAACATAACGGAAAGAATGGAAATCATCAAACATACATGGGTAGGTCAACCATTTATCGACCTGGAAGGAAAGACACTTGATAGCAAACCGATAAAATTGTCTGATTTTGTTGGCAAAGGTAAATATGTAATAGCCGATTTTTGGGCAAGTTGGTGTGGTGGGTGCATTATTGAGGCAAGGGAGTGTCTGTTGCCTTTGTATAATGAATATAAAGATAACCCTGACGTGCAATTTATAGGTATCGCACTTGATGATGTTAGAGAGGCTGTAGAGAAATTGGGATTGCCATGGGAACAGATAATGGACTGTGAAAAGGCTATGGCTATTTACTCCATTTATTCCATACCGGAGATTGTAATTTTCGCTCCTGATGGCACTATTCTCCATCGTCGCCTTCATGGAAATGAAACAGCCAATAAACTTCATCAAATATTGGGATCCCCTAAACTTCATTAAATTATTTTTGAATTTCTCCAATTTTTTAGTAATTTTGCCTTAAAGTGAAAATAACAGGTAGATATTTCATGAAAAGGATAATATTATTGCTGAATATACTGGTTGGAGTTGTGTCAGCATATTCCCAAAGCGGCATATGGTCTGGTGATCTTGAAGTGCAAGGAATAAAAATGCCCATTGTATTTCATTTAGATGAAGAAAGTCCATCAATTGACTCTCCGTCTCAGGGCGTGAAAGGAATCCCAATTCAAATCACAAGAGAAGCGCCCGTAGGAATTTCCGTTATTATTCCGGCTATAGGGGCTTCATATACTGGCGTAAATTTAGGTAATAAAATAATGGGTAAGTTCACTCAGGGTGGAATGACCTTTCCTCTGACTCTTATTCCCGGAGAAAAATTGCAAAAAAGACCACAAACCCCTAAGCCCCCTTATCCATATTCGCAAGAAGAGGTAAGTTTCGCTAATGGAGATGCTGTTCTGAAAGGGACTCTGACTTTGCCTGAAGATTATAGTAAGGAAACTCCTGTTGTTGTCATGGTCACAGGAAGCGGTCTGCAGAATCGAGATGAAGAAATTTTTGATCACAAGCCTTTTGCTGTCATTGCAGATGCTTTGGCAAGAAATGGAATAGCATCTCTTCGCTATGATGATCGCGGATTTGGCGAGTCTACTGGAGATGCAGTAAATTGCACCACCGAAGACTTGATGAATGATGCTTTGTCGGGTATCGATCTTATGCGGCAGAAATTCAATAAAGTTGGAGTTCTCGGCCATAGTGAGGGCGGCACTATATCTTTTATGTTGGGGGCTGACAAAAAGGTAGATTTTATTGTCAGTTTGGCAGGTATGGTGGTTTCCGGAAAAGAAACCCTTTTAGATCAAAATAGTTTAATACTGTCACAAGCCGGCTATAAGCAAGACGTAGTAGACGAGTATTGCAGACTTCTCACTTTGGCTTTCGATGGCGATGAGTCTATTCAAAAGCATATTGAGGCATCAAGTATTCCGACAGAATTAAAACAAAATATGTCGGCTGCTTTATACCAATTGAAAACCCCATATATGCAATATTTCTTGGGATTAGATATAAGAGATAGATTATTGAATGTAGTTTGTCCTGTGTTGGCTTTAAATGGAACGAAAGATACTCAAGTTTTCTATGAGAATAATTTAGGCGCATTAAATAAGGGGTTGCCATCAAACAATCTTAACAGAATAATGTCATTGGAGAGTTTAAATCATCTGTTTCAGCACTGCAAAACAGGCTCTACAATTGAATACTCCGCCATAGAAGAAACTATTTCTCCCGAGGTCTTGGAAATAATAACCCAATGGATTAAATCATCATTATAGATTAGCATAATGTATCTTTATCTTGATACAATCTTTTGTTACAGGAATTAAAGAATTATGGATTTCAAAAACATACAACTCGACGTACATACTCACACTATAGCGAGCGGTCATGCATTCAGCACTATTCAGGAAATGGCAATGGCTGCAAAGGAAAAAGGACTTAAACTTTTAGGTATCACAGAGCATGCGCCCGGTATTCCAGGGACCTGTGAGACTATTTATTTCCGCAATCTTCATGTTGTGCCTCGTGAAATGTATGGGATTAAACTGCTTTTTGGTGCAGAGATAAATATTCTTGATGGAGAGGGTAATCTTGATATGGATGATGAATTGATGTCAAAATTGGATCTCAGGATTGCAGGTATTCATTCGCTATGTTATAAATGGGGTACTCGTGATGAGAATACACATGGAATGATTAAAGCCATTGGCAATCCTTATATAAACATCATCAGTCACCCCGGAGACG
>CAMWQF010000326.1 GCA_947176285.1 uncultured Porphyromonadaceae bacterium | reverse complement strand
AGATTCAGCGATGATAAGCCACGCAGATTCAGCGATGATAAGCCACGCAGATTCAACGACGACAAGCCCCGCAGATCCGGCGAAGCAAGGTCGATATCAGACAAAGGTCCGAAACTGACAAACTACACGGAGACAAGAGCCCCGGGTAAGATGCGCTCAAGAAAGAATTTCCGCAATTCATTCTATCAGGACGACGACGAATGATGGACCCTGTAATCCCCGAACAGGAAACAGACAATGACTACACCGCCGGTCCTGGATCAATTATTGTAGGTGGTATCGCAGCTCTCTTGATGATTGCTGCGACCGCCTTGTTTATGCCCACTCTTAATCCGGAGGCTGAATTCGGGATTTGCATATCTATTCCTTCCGATTTGATTTCTCCGCTTATGGAATGCGGAGTTAATGCAATCCTTATCATATTTGCCGTTGTTCTCGCTTTTTTAATCAACAAGAAGCACTCTTTTGTAAAGAGCACAGAGACCATACTGCCTACCGCTATGGTTGTGATTTTGGCATCCAATCCTGTCAATACTTCCTATCTGGGAACCCCGATTGTGATGCTGATAGTCAATCTCCTTTGCCTTGACATAATAATGAGGGCTTACAATTCGGAAAATGCCACCACGACTATGTTTGTCGTCGCCACCTATCTTTCGCTTGGCTCCATGGTGCAATATGCATTCCTTTTGCTAATGATTGTCTATCCTCTTATGGCAATCATGGCTAAAATATTTCGGGTAAAGGAAATAGTTGCTTTTGTCATGGGATTGGTGGCTCCTTATTGGGTTGGATTAGGACTTGGACTAATTTCTTTTTCCGACTTCCGGATTCCTCAATTTCTCGTAAGCCTGCCGAACGCCGACGGCAACTATCTGATTTTAGTATTCGCTTCATTAGGTACTCTTGCTCTTACCGGACTCGTCTTGTCGCTCAATAATGCCATGCTCATTTATGCCGGCAACATGAGGGTGAGGACATTCAACAATATGATCAATCTCCTCGGGTTTGCATGCGGCATCTTTATGATCATTGACTTTGATAATTTCGGGGCTTATGCTTCTTCTTTCTGTTTTGCCGTGTCTGTGCAAATTTCAAACTTTTTCGTGATGCGAAGAATCCCGCAAAGCCCTGTATGGTTTTGGGGTCTGCTGTCGCTTTTTATCGCATTCTTTTTCTTCATGCTGATAGAGTCGCTCATTGGATAATGAAAATTATTGCAGATAAGAATATCCCATTTCTTGAAAATCGTATCAAGGGTGCAGAATTGATTCAGCTGCCCGCTTCAGCCATTGATAGAGAAGCCGTAAAAGATGCCGATGCTCTCATCGTGCGAACACGCACACGGTGCGATGAAAGCCTTTTGCTAAATTCAAAAGTCAAAGTCATTGCCACTGCAACAATCGGAACTGATCATATCGACCTTCCTTGGTGTAGGGAAAATGGTATTGCCGTAAGCAACGCTCCGGGTTGTAACGCTCCGGGAGTCGCCCTCTACGTTTGGTCAAACCTTCTAAGAAATGGATTCGACCCGTCAAAATCCACTCTGGGGGTAATAGGATGCGGCAATGTCGGCGGAATTGTGGCTCGCTGGGGTGAGCGCCTTGGAGCAAAAGTGCTTGTCTCAGATCCTCCCAGACAGGAAAAGGGATTTACCGACCGCGCGTATCTGGCTCTTGAAGAGGTATTGGCACAAAGTGATGCTATTTCCTTGCACACACCTCTCACTCAAGATGGCAAATACCCTACATTCCATCTTATAGGAAAGGATAGCATAAGGCATTTGAAACCGGGAGCAATCTTCATAAATGCCGCAAGAGGAGAAGTTGCATCCACCGATGCTATAATAGCAGCCATAGAAGAAGGACTCATACACAAGTCGATAATAGATACTTGGGAGAATGAGCCTAATATCAATTCAAGGCTTCTTGAACTCGCAGATACTGCTACCTGCCATATTGCAGGCTACAGCGTGGAAGGAAAGGAGAGGGCTACTCGTATGGCTCTTGAATTCATATCTCAAACTTTGGGATTATCTGTAGATACCCGGGGACTTCAAGGGCAATATAAAGAGCCTGATATCCTCACGCCCCCGCAAATTATCAGGGCGTATGATCCAATGGAAATGACCGCATCTCTGAAAGCCGATCCATCGCATTTTGAATCTCTCCGCAATTCATACACACTGCATTCTGAAATTTGTAATGAAAAATAGCCGTAAGAGCGAATCCTACGGCCATAATTATATTTCAGTAAATAGAAAATTACAGTGCGAAATCATCTCCGAAGAGATCCTCTGCTGAGTCAGTGTCCGACTCGGCTGCAATGTCCATATCATCTTCATCAGAGGATACTATCTTGCTGTCGCGTCCCGGAAGAAACGGATTGCCTGCCGGTTTATGTGAATTGCGGTCGGCATTCATCTTCTCTGTGATTTTGTCGGCTATCTCATCGGCAAGTTCCTGATTTTCCTTCAGAACTCGCTTAACAGCATCACGGCCCTGACCTAACTTGTTGCCGTTATAACTGAACCATGCGCCTGATTTTTGGATTATGCCATGCTCTACGCCGAGATCCACGATTTCACCCACACGAGAGATTCCTTCTCCAAATAGTAGTTCAAACTCTGCCTTCATGAAGGGTGGAGCCACTTTATTCTTGACAACCTTTACTTTTGCTGTTCGTCCTACTGCCTGCTCCCCATCCTTTATGAAACCGCTGGCGCGGATTTCAAGACGCACGGAACTATAGAACTTGAGTGCATTACCACCGGTTGTAGTCTCAGGATTGCCAAACATCAAGCCGATTTTCTCACGTATCTGGTTGATAAAAATGCAGCATGTGCGCGTCTTTGCTATAGTGCCGGTAAGCTTACGCATAGCCTGGCTCATAAGTCGGGCATGCAGACCCACATTCTTATCGCCCATTTCTCCTTCGATCTCAGCCTTCGGTGTAAGGGCTGCTACTGAGTCTACCACAAGCACATCAATTGCTCCTGAGTTGATCAGCTGCTCAGCAATGTCAAGGGCTTGCTCTCCATTGTCAGGCTGCGCTATCCATAGGTTGTTGACGTCCACTCCAAGTTTCTCAGCATAGAAACGGTCGAATGCATGCTCCGCATCCACGATAGCACAAATGCCACCCATTTTCTGCGCCTCTGCTATCACATGGATAGCAAGAGTGGTTTTTCCGGAAGATTCCGGACCATATATCTCAGTGATTCTGCCACGTGGAAGTCCTCCTACTCCGAGAGCGTAATCCAGTCCGATGGAGCCGGTCGGAATCACCTCTACATCCTGGACTGCGTCATCACCAAGACGCATGATGGTGCCTGTGCCGAAATCTTTTTCGAGGTGCGCCATCGCTACATCAAGAGCCTTGCGCTTCTCATCCATATCGGCGATTCGTCCGCCGGTAGGCTTCTTCACTACTTTCTTTGCCATATTTATCTGTAATTATTAGAATTTTAATTTAGAATTTTGAATCAATTCATTTGTGCATTAAAACTCGTACAATATCAAC
>CAMWQF010000325.1 GCA_947176285.1 uncultured Porphyromonadaceae bacterium | reverse complement strand
AAAACAACCAGAGATGATGAAAAAAGTACTCTATGGAGTAGCCATGGCATTCGTTTCGTTATTGACCATCGGTTCTCTCCAGTCCTGTAAGGACGACATGGCAGACTTGAGACATCAAACAGAGTTTGATGTTGCAGATCTCCAGTATAAACTTAATCTCAAGTCACAGGAGTTGATGGATTCTATCAACGACCACAGAGGTGTTCTCGACAAACTTATGAAAGACCTCAACAACTATGCAACAATTGAATATGTTAATGGAGAAGTTGCAAAATTAGCTAAATCAGACACTGTAATGTTTGACACTTTAGCTAACAGAATTAACGGTGCGTTAGGTCGTATTACAAAATTGGATGGAAAGGTTGATACTCTTTCATTGAATACTTGGAACCGTATTGCCAAATTGCAAGGTCAGGTCGCAGCTCAAGGTAAAGCAATCGGTACAATCCGTGATACTCTTGAACTGTGGAAAAAGAGAATGGATCTTATCGGTGACAGCGTAAATAAGAATTATGAGAAACTCATATATGTAATGGGTCGTATCAATAATATAAAGGATTCTGTACAGGACATATATGACACCTTGTTTAATAAGGGTGGCGTGTTTGATCGTCTTGAAACTGTTGAAAACAGAGTTGACTCTATTGACGCAAAACTCGAAAATCTATTCAACCGTTTTGACGCTCTCATCACTGGTATCCTTATCCAGGGTGTGAAGAGCCCGGTATTTGGTGAGTTTAACCTCCCAATCGGTGTAAGAAGCAACATGCTCTTCAACTATTATGGAGAATCTACTTGGGATAATGGTGATATCAAATTCCCATCTAATGTATCCGCATACAAAGCTGAAAGTAGTGCTGATCCGGCTGATATAAAATTCGTTAGACTCGGAATTCCGGAATATGAATATATTAAAGATGGAATCTATAGCGATGAAATTTCTCTCGGTGAAGTTTATGTGACACTCAACCCTATTGGTCACGTATTCAATGACACTGAACTTACTCTTAGAAATTCAAAGGGCGAACCTCTCCCAATTAAGGTTGCTGTTAATCCAAGCGATGATCTCCTCACTTTCGGATATAATAAGGGTACACGTAGCACAATCGAAAGTGGTCTCTATAAGGGTGAAGTAAAAATCGCTTCAGATGACTTGGAATCGGTTAAATTCGAATTTAATGAATCATTCCTCAAATCAATTAAAGATGCTCTTAAGAATCCTACTAAGCAGAGTGCTTTAGATCTTCTCAAGGCAGTTTATGGTGAACTCAGTTCCCAAAAACTTCCTGCTTATGCATTGCGTTACGATTGGGATGTGGCAGAACCTGTTTATGATTTGGAAGCCGCAGTGAATGATCCTAAACATTATGCTGTTCTCAGCCAATACGACCTTGCAGTTGTAACTGCTCAGCCATTTGGCTTCAATGAATTCTCAGGATGGCCCGGCTCATCCAAGAAAGTGCCAGTAATCGGCCATATCGACAACTTCGTATCTGAACTTATTGATCGTTCACTCAATAACTTCAACCTGTCTACTTCGAATATAAATGTTAATGGTAACGCTATCGGTTTTGAAAAGGTTACATATAAGTCTGAAAACAATACTCTTATGGGTTATGTTTCCGGTCTTACAGTTGCAGGCAAGGCAGTTGCAGTTCCAGCGGTTGATTGTGTAAGCCCAGAATTGGCAGTAGAAAAAGTTACAGCAGCAATTGTAGAGGCTATCAATGGTGAAATCAACAAAGGAAACGATCCTGCTATTGAAGCAGAAATCAACACTAAGGTTGACCTAGTGCTTCTTGAAATGCAAACTCAGATTAATAAGGTGGTTGACGATATCACAATCCAGATTAAGGATACATTCAATGGAATGGGTGATGATACTCAGAAGTATTTCGACAAACTCAACCGTGCTGCTAAGCTTTACGATCGCTTCGCTTCTAAGATCAACAACTTCCTCCAGAATCCTAACCATTATTTGCAGGTATGTGCATTCTATGATTGCAATGGTAGCCTTGGCGTTGTATCAAGTGATATCAATCATCCGACTCCTCTGGTAGTGAAGGGTGGTGATAAATTGGATCTCTATCTTTCTTCTTACACAGCAGAACTTATTGCTCCTGCTTACAAGAAATATGTAGCAGTTTGCAATGTTTACGATCTTAATTTAAATAAGGTGGCTCTTAAGGGTACTATCAACAGGGGTCCGAAGGTAAATAAGGTTCTCTCAGGCAGCGAAATTGAGGTAGCATTCAATATCGGAGCGTTCGACAAAGACCGCATCTACGAGTTCGTTTACCAGGCTATTGACTACCGTGGTTATACTTCAACTCAGAAATTCTACATCCAGGTTAAATAAGTTTGATAATATCTGGTCCGGAGCCTTTCCGGCTTCGGACCGATAAAAAACTAATTAGAAACCCAATTTAATAAGAATTCAATTATGAAATTAAATAAAATTCTGCTCGCTGGTGCTATGCTTTTCGCTAGTGCTTCTGCAATGGCTCAAGAAACCATCACCGAGTATACATATGTCCCCAACTGGTATATTCAGGGACAATTTGGAGGTCAGGAAACTCTTGGTGAGATCTCTTTCAGCAAGCTTCTAAGCATGAATGCTCAGATTGCTGCCGGCTATAACTTCAACCCATATGTAGGTCTTCGTCTTGCTGTTAATGCATGGCAGTCTAAAGGTGGTATCGATTTCAACGGTTCTTACACTCCATATGAAAATGGTGTTGCAGGTACTTCTTATGCTGTTGGCAATCAGCGTTGGAAATGGAACTATGTAGCTCCCACAGTCGATGTTACATTCAACCTCACAAACCTCCTTTGGGGATATAATCCTTATCGTGTAGTTGACGTTAACCTTATCGGTGGTGTTGGTGCAAATATTGCATGGAACAACAAAGAGGCTAATCAAGTGCATGCAAATCTTTCCAAATTAGGCAATATGTTTGAATCAAGACCGGATCTTGGCCTTGGTCTCAATTGGGAAGGCACTAAGGCTCGTTTCCTTGGTCAGTTCGGTCTCGACGCTAACTTCAATGTTAGTGAGCACGTTTCTCTTGGCATTGAATTGATGGCAAACGTTCTTCCTGACTCTTACAACTCAAAGCAGGCTTACAATGCTGACTGGTATTTTAATGGTCTCGTTGGCGTACGCTACACATTTGGTCCGAAATACATCAAGACTACTCGCACTGTAGAAGTTCCTGTTCAGCAGCCACAGGTGATCGAGCGCATCATCGAGAAAGTTATTGAGCCGGCTCCTGTCACCAATGTAATCGAGGAGGTTCGTCCTGAAATGCTCCGCCGCGACATCTTCTTCCGCATCAACACTTACAACATCACTAAAGATGAGATGTATAAGGTTAATGAAGTGGCTGAGTTCCTCAAGAATCATCCAAATGCTAAAGTTGTCATCACAGGTTATGCTGACAAGGGTACAGGTACACTTGCAATCAACCTTCGCTTGAGCAAGCAGCGTGCTGAAGTTGTTGCCAACACTCTTAAGAGCAAATACAACAT
>CAMWQF010000324.1 GCA_947176285.1 uncultured Porphyromonadaceae bacterium | reverse complement strand
AATCACTCGCCCAAATCCGCCCCAGGGACTCTCAAATTTTTATGAGATGGGCTCTTAGAAACAGTATGCAAATTTAATCATTTTTTTGCAAAAGAACCTTATATAAGGGATAATTTATATTCTAAAGTTCAAATCAAGTTTTGATACTTAAGGGTTTATTTGGGTGTGCCGTTGGGTGTAGGATCGGTTACAATTACCGGTTTCCTGTACACGCCTTCCATCAGTTGGGAGAGGTTTCTTACAGCATCCTTTCGTGCTTGTCTGATAGTGCCATTGCTATATAGGCGTCTGATGGATTTTGCTTTTATCTTGCTTTTCACTCGGTTCTCTTCAGCTGTGGTAAACTTATTGCTTCTTAAGAAAGCCATGGGACCGATAGCCTTAGTGTCAATAACTTCCCACGCATTTTTTTCATTGGATTCATATACTTCTACAATCTCACGAGGAAGAACAATTCTTACGGTGTCGCCAGTGTCGTCGATTTGAAGATTTTCCATATCAAATGAGATACTGCCGCTTTGTTTTTGTACTGCAAATATTACTTTTGAGTTGACAGTATCAAGCACAGACACCTCGTTATAGATATCCATGGAGCATAGGCGTGCCATTTCTTTCACATCGCCCGGTTTTGTGGGTAGAACTTCGATTTCTTCAGGGCGTTGGAAATATCTGTAAAGTTGCCAACCTAAGAAAGCAATGGCTGCAATTATAACGAAGGTGATTATATATTTCAGAGCCTTAATCATATTTTTTTAGATTGTAGTCTCCGCTATCTGGGTTTTCATCGCTAAAGCGAATGAAAGCCGTATAGCCTGCGTTTTTTAATAGATTCTCGAAATAGGAGCGGGCTTTTCTTCGAGCGGAGTCATCAAGTTTCTGTTTATATTCAGGATTCCCTTCAAGTTCTTTCCTCAGATCCGCACTTGCTTTCTCTTTCATCTTCGCCCTCTCTTTGGAATCGATTTCAGTTCGGAACATACCGATGTTTTCATATTCCTTTTTCATTTCCATATCCCTCCCGGCAACCTCGATCTTGACCGGAGGAAGGATAATCTTTACTGTCTTATTTTCCTCATCGAATACCATGTCTTCCGGCTCTAATTCATGAAGGTCGATATAAGCTTTGAGATACGTATCGAAAGAATAGACAGCTATACGTTTGCCAACTTTATACCAGTCTGAACGTTCGGTCTTGACAGTCTTAGTTACAGCCATTGAAGCAAACTCCATCTTATTCACATGGCGAATCTCCTCATATAGTTGCGTATGGTCATGCACCTGCTTTTTTGAGCAAGCAAAAAGAAAGGGGATAACCAGCAGGATATGGAATGCTCTTATTTTAGACATGTTTATCTTAATTTACTCTTCTTTCGTAAACTAAAGTTAAAGTTTAAACTCTTATAAACAGTTAAACTATTAACCAAATTTAAGTTTCATTTATGAAACTTAAATAGTTTAGTTATGGTTTGCATTTACCCACAGGATGTTCGGTGAGGGTAATCTTAACTATGGTAGTTCGATCGAGGCTTCTCGTGAGAGCTTCATCGAAATGATCCATGTATTTTGGAAGAAATCGTTCACAAAGCAGTCGGAGAGCGAGTGCCTTTTCATTGCGGTCTTCCACTAATTCAGTTTTGCCTAAAGCAATAGCAGAATGGAAATATTCAGTGAAGTTGTTTTTCTCTTCTTCGTATTTAGGAGTACATTTGCTGACTGCAGAAAGACTCACAATAGGATTGAGCCTTATACAGTCTATTTTCTCACCTTCATTAGCGCAATGGAAATAGAATGTCTTTTCGTCGCTCCTGACCAGTGACAAGGGAAGTCCATAGGGCGTGCCGTCCGGACGTGTCATGCTGACTGTCACGTATGGCGCTTTGTCGAATACATCCAAAGCCCATGCGGCATCCTTCTGCCGCTTTGCCTTTCTCATCTGCCTCATAATTTCTTAATAAGTGATTTTTATGTTTGTGAGATATAGATTTCCGTAATATTGCGGGTCTTGGAGGAGAAGTTGACTCCTATTTTTATGATTTTTCTTCCATCGTAAGAGAAAGGAACTGTATAATGGTTTGAATCAATCTGATTAAGCGCTTCCTTGGCGGAAGCATCAAGTTTGAGTTCAATTATATAAATATAGTCTGGAAACTTCAAGACCATGTCTATTCTTCCTTCCGAGGTATGCCACTCTACAGTTGTGTCAATTCCGATAAGGCTTAAGATCAAAAAGAGATTGTTTTCATAAAATATCTCAGGTTTATTTTGAGTGACAAGATAGGGGATTCCTCCGAGAAATGACTTGAGTCTATCAAAAGCTTCCTCAGGGTGTCCTTTCATTAACAAACTTTTTACTTCCCATATACTTGTACTAAGAACGGCAGGTGCTATCCCGAGACCGGCTACCGCCAGATCTGCATATAATCCTTCTTTGACTTCTTGATTAGGAATTCCGAGCGTATAAATCTTTGTAATAGGATTCCAGTCCTTTATAGTAAGATATCCGGCCTGGAACATCAGGGCGGTTGGAGAAGATGTAGCAATATCTATTTCGGAAAGAAGATTTTCTCCGACACTTCGGTTTAATTCCCTCGATAGCAAATTAGGCGTATCTTTTATTAAATTGACTATGAGAGTAGCCTTGCCGGATTGGTACCAGTACAAACCAAAATCTTTCTTTTTCAGAACTTGGATGAGACTGAATGGATTATAAAGGTCTGTCTTGTCTTTAGTAAAATGATAGCCATCGTAATGTATCTTTAATTCATTCATCAATTTAGTTGACTCAACTCCCAAATCATTAGCGAATTCATCGATACCTTGTTGTAAATATTCTTTGATTTCAACTTCAGTGATTCCGCAAATTGTACTGAAGTTATAATCGGTTGAAATGTCTTCAAGATTGTTAAGTCCGCTAAATACAGAAGTCTTAGAATACCTTGTCACACCTGTAAGCATTACGAATTTGAGGTATTCGTCCATGCTTTTGAGGTTGGAATAGACAGATCGAAGTATGTTTCTTCTATCTTCAAACAATGGAGGTTCAGAAATATGTGCAGTAAGAGGAGCATCATATTCATCTATAAGCACTACCACGCCTTTTTCCGTCTTTTGAAACAGAGAGTAAATCAGACGGTTGAGTCGTTGGTCGTATGATATATCTGGATGAGGGATTCCATATAGATCTTCATATCTTGACAGTTGAGTGTCAAGTATCATCTCTATGTGATTTTCTTGTTTGGGATTATAAGCAGATAGGTCAAGTCGAATTACAGGATATTTATCCCAATTCTCTTCAAGATGACTTATGGCGAGACCTTCGAAGAGTTCTTTTTTACCTTCGAAATAGGCTTGGATTGTAGATAGCAGTAAACTTTTGCCAAACCTTCTCGGACGGGCGAGGAAGTAGTATTGACCTGTTGTGACAAGTTCATAGACCAGTTCTGTCTTATCGACATATGCATATCCTTCCTTTATGATCTTCTCAAAGGTCTGTATTCCTACAGGGTATTTTATCCTTTTTGCCATAATCTGCTTCTTTTGATGCAAAGTTAATGAAA